>JBGPGM010000353.1:0-3585 GCA_041483855.1 Phycisphaerae bacterium
CCGGAGACAGCGACCTCCACACCCACAACTATGCCAGGCAGGAACCGCCCGTCTACCCCGCGGCCGACCCGGGTGTCCTCGCCGTCGCCGCCACCGACCAGACCGACCACAAGGCTTCGTTCATCGACTACGGCGCGTACGTCTCGCTCTGCGCCCCCGGCGTCGCGATCGTCAGCGCCATGCCCGCCAACGCCGACGCCTACGCCCGCGCCGACGGAACCAGTTTCTCCTGCGCCTTTGTCTCCGGGGCCGCGGCCTTGGTGAAGGCAACCGTCCCCGCGGCCGGCCCCTCGGTCGTCCAGGCCATCCTCGGCCGGAACGCTGTCCCGGTGGACGCCCTGAATCCGCCCTTCGCCGGCCTGCTCGGGGCGGGACGGCTCGCGCCGGCCGCCTCGTTGCGGGATGCGCTCAGCGCCGCCACGTTGCCTGCCGTCGCCGGCAGCCCGCCGGCCGCGACCGGTGCGCCCCCGCCGCGCTGCGCGGCCGATTGGAACGACGACGGCGCCGTCACCAGCCAGGATTTCTTCGACTTCCTCACCGCCTTCTTCGCCGGCAGTGCCGACGCCAACCACGACGGCCTCACCGACTCCCAAGACTTCTTCGACTTTCTGACGGCCTTCTTCGCGGGCTGCCCGTGAAAAAGTGCGCCACGCGGCGTCAGGTATTGATCCGCCTGTCCGTGCCAGCAACCCCATCCGGCACTCTGGAATTCATCACGCCGTCCTCCCGTACTGATTGTGCGGCCCGCCGACTATGGGCTCTCCCCGGCTCGGGTCGCACGGGCCACCACGCGCTCACGAAGGAGGTGTACAAAGAGACCGATCATCCCGGCAGCGAAACTGGCACTCCCCTAGACAGGCCATTGACGACCCATGTCAGACCCCCCAGGGGGTGACATGATCTAAAGCATTATGCAGCAAGTATTTGCGCGCTATGCCACCCCCTCAAACCCTGACAAATCGGTCACCAAAGTGGCCCTGGTTTCGGCCTCTCCTGATCCTCCTATGACACCCCCGCTACTTGACCGGCCTCGGCGCTAGCGCCGGGGCCGGTCTTGTTCGACGACCCCGATTCAAGCCTGCGACTGTGAGACGGCCGCCACCGACGGTGACGTGCCCATGCCGTCGCCTCGGCGCAGGTGCCAGAGGATGGTCGAGCGGATCAGAAATCCGCGTCCAGCACGATGCGGTAACGGGCCTTGCCCGCACGAATGCAAAGAACGTTGGCCACCTTGGCCCCCTTGCGTTGTTGATAGCGCCAGGGGGGTGCTTTGGAAACGCGGTTGGCCCCCTCATCGGCAGGCTCCGAGGTACCGAGTGGTCAAGCAGAGACGCAGAGGCGGCAGGGTGGAGGGAAGCGTGTGCGCGGCGGGGGCGCGGAGATGGCGGGCGGGCCGCGGATGGCATGTGAGGGTCCCCCTTTCCCATGTGCGACTGTGCGACGCGGCGCTGAGCATTGAAGGCGCGGGCGTGCAGGGGTAGTGTAACGAAAAAGGCCGCGGAATGCAAGGGGAAAGTGTGGTAGGTCGCGAAGTTTGCGCACGGGCGTGGTCGATGCGCTAGGCGCTGGTCAGCCGTCGCTTGATGACGTTCTCGGCGCCGCCGGCGACGACGAGTTCCTGGGCGACGGGGGAGAGGGGGGGGAAGGGGAACTCGCGGCCGCCGAAGGTCGCGATGGAGCGCTGGTAGTCGATCTGGATGTCCCCGGCAAGGAGGGTCTTCTGGGGACCCGAAGCACCCGTCGCTGACGCGCCGGGCTCGTCAACCAAGGAACCCGTCGTTGACGCTCGGGGCTCGCTACAGAGGAATGCGACCAGCGCCGGGCACTCGAAGACGACGAAGCCGTTGTTGAAGGCGTTACGCTTGTACGTCTCGGAGAACGAGGCCGCGATGACGCAGGGGATGCCGAAGTGCTTGAGCGCGGTGGCGGCCTGCTCGCGGGAGGAGCCGGTGCCGAAGTTGGCGCCGGCGACAATGACATCGCCGGGGCGGGCCAGGGAGCGGAAGGCGGGATCGTAGTTCTCGAAGATGACCGCGGCCATCTGCTCAGGCGTCATGGCCTCGTTGTAGGTGTGCTTGCCGGCGTAGATGCCGTCGGTGTTGAGGTTGTCCTTGTCCAGGAAGAGGAGGCGGCCAGCGACCCTGGCGGGGAAGCCGTCGATGACCTTGACGGGTGCGCCGGGGGCGCGGAGGCCGGGCTTGGGCCTGCGGATCGCGGTGCGGGCTTGGGTGTCATCGAAGCGCGTGGGGGCGCAGATGTGGCCGGCCATCGCCGAGGACGCGACGACGGCGGGCGAGCCGAGGTAGACGAGGCCCTGGCGGTCGCCCATGCGGCCCTCGAAGTTGCGGTTGGTGGCGCTGATGCCGACCTCACCGGCCTTGATCGTGCCGACGCCCAGGCCGATGCAGGTGCCGCAACCGGAGGGGAGAGGGATGGCGCCCGCGCCGACGAGCGTCTGCCAATAGCCGAGTCTCTCGGCCTCGGCCTGGACGTTGGCGGAGGCCGCGGCGAGGTAGAACTCGACGCCTGGGGCGACTCTGCGGCCGTCGATGACGTGGGCGGCCTCGGCGAGGTCCTCGAGGCGGGCGTTGACGCAGGAGAGGAGCCAGGCCTTGTTGATCTTGACGCGCTGCTGCTCAATGTGCGGGAGGGAAACCATGGTTTTGACGTCGTTGGGGCCGGAGACGTGGGGGATGACAGTGGAGAGGTCGAGCTCGAGCTCGATGGCGTAGGGGGCGTTCGGGTCGGGGGCCAGTTCGTGGCGCGACTGCCACCAGCGGTCCGCATCGGCGCGGGTGTAGGACCCGAGCGAATCGGCGCGGCGGGCGCCGGGCCTGCGTCCCTTGGCGAAGTAGTCGGCCCGGGCGTAGAGCCATTCGCGCAGGACCTGGTCGAAGGGGAAGACGCCCGCCAGGGCCCCCCACTCCGTGGTCATGTTGGCGACGGACATGCGCTGGTCCATGGAGAGGCAGGCGATGCCGTCACCGGGCGCGGCGTCCGGAGCGGAGACGAACTCGACGGCGTGGTTGAGGACTTCGTCGTGGTTGAAGAGGCCGCAGAGGGCGACGATCACGTCCTTGCCGACGACGCCGGGCTTAAGGCGGCCGGAGAGGACGACGCGGGCGACGGGCGGGACCTGCCACCAGGTGACGGCGGTGGCCCAGATGCCGGCCGCGTCGGTGCGGACGACGGGGGTGCCGAGGGAACAGACCGCGCCGTAGAGGTTGGAGTGGGAATCGGAGCCGACGACCATGGAGCCGGGAACGACGTAGCCCTGTTCGACCATAACCTGGTGGGAGATGCCGGTGCCGGCGGGGTAGAAGTCGATGCCGTGTTCGCGAGCGAAGGCCTCGATCTTGGCGTACTTGCCGAGGTTCTCGGGGGACTTGTTCTGGATGTCGTGGTCGATGGCGAAGACGGGCTGGCGGGCGTCGGCGATGACCGGTGGGGCGGGCGTCGTGCCTGGCGTCTGTACCTTGAAGATCTCCTTGAACTTGGGGATCACCGCGGCGGTGTTGTCGTGGGTCATCACGTGCTTGGGACGGATGGTGATGAAGTCACCGGAACGGGCGGGCTGGGCGGGCG
>JBGPGM010000354.1:0-3584 GCA_041483855.1 Phycisphaerae bacterium
AATCGCTGGTTCGCGGCCAACTGGCCCGCAAGCCGGCGGGGCGGGCGCTGCTGCTGGCCAAACTGGCGCAGAAGCGCGTGGACCGCGCGGCCGCCCGAGCCGCGATAGACGAGGCGCTGGCGGGCGTGGACCAGGGGCGTCAGGCGGCGGACCTGGCCCGACAGCGGCTGCGGACGATGCCGGCGTCGCTGGACCCGCAGGCGGTGCGCCGGCGGCTGTACGGCTATCTCGCCCGGCGAGGGTTCGACCCGGACGCGTGCATGACGGCGGTTCGCGCGGCAATGTCGGCGACGACCGACGAGGCGTGAGGGGCGCGGCGGCGCAACGAAAACGCCCCGGAAGGCCGGGGCGTTCGAGGGGGTCGCTGACGGCGGCGCTACTTCTTGGCTTCCTTGGCGTTCTGGTACTTCTTGAGGGTCGTCTGAATGTCCGGCTTCATATCGTCGGGTGTCAGGCCGACCGCCTTGGTCTCCAGTTCGATCGCCTTGTCGATGTTGCCCTTCTCGAAGTACGCCCGGGCCAGCGTGTCGACGATCTGCCAGTCCTTGCCCTTGGAGACCTCGTCGGCCCGTGTCGCGACCTTCATGGCCAGGTCCAGGTCTCGCTTCTTGACGTTCTCGTTGTCAAGGATCGTCCAGGCGATGCTGTTGAGGGACACGGCGTCGTCCTTGATGGGGCCGTCGATGATCTCACGGGCCCAGGCGTACGCCCTGTCGTAGTCCTCGGCCTTGAGGAGCAGGACGGTGAACTTGCCCATGGCGTAACCGCCGGCCGCTCTGGGATACATCGCGATCAACTCGTCGAAGGTCTTGATCGCGATTGCCCAATCTTGAGCGGCCAGCGCCGTGTTGATCCGACTCTCCAGATCGGTCCGCCTGGCGGCCTTCGCGGCGGCCTCCTTGATGTCGTACTTGCCTGCTACGACCTGATCGACAGTGTCGTCGATCGCGCCCGTCGGCGACAGCGGGCTTCCGATCCAAACGACCGTCCCTTCCTGGTTAACAATCAACGCCATGGGAATGCCATCCAGCCCCGCGGCCTTCATCCAGGTGTTGGCCATCTTGCCGTGCTCGAAGTTCCATCGCCGGTTGGCCGGCGTCCCTTCGGGCGGCGCAGGAACCTGGTCCAGGGCGACCGTGTAGTTCATCTCGTCGCCCCTGTCCTTGACGAAGGGCTCGACCTTGGACTGGTCGTCTTCACTAACGCTCACGCCGACGACCGTGACGCCCTTGTCCTTGAACTTGGACTGGAGTTCGGTCAGGTGCGGGATGCTCATCCTGCACGGGCCGCACCAGGTGGCCCAGAACTCGACGATGTAGACGCGCCCCTTCTCGAAGCCGGTCACGGGCTCGCCCTTGACCCACTTTGAGACGACGATCTCGGGGGCCTTGTCGCCGACCTTGAGGGTGACGGCCTTGTCGGCGGGCGTCTTGGCGGGCTGCTTGGGCGCCGGCTGGGGCGCGGGTTTGTCGGCCGGTTGGGCGAGTGCGGAGCCGGCCATGAGCACCATGGCGCCGGCGATGACCAGGGGTCTGAACATGCGGAACTCCTTTGTCAGTGCCCGTGGGACGGCGGGCGGTTGGTCGTCAGCGGCCGGGTGTACGGTGCGGCCGCGGGTGCGGTGAGGGTCGTCAATCGAGCCTGCCGGCGTCAGAGAGGGGCGGCTCAGGCCTTCTCATTCGCCTTCTTATACTGTTCGAGCCGCTTCTGGAGTTGCTGCTTCATGGGGTCATCCGGGGAGTCGGGGGCAAGTTCGACTGCCTTGATCTGCAGCTCAACCGCCTTGGCGGTGTCGCCGGTGTCGAAGTAGGCCCGGGCCGCGGTATCCATCACCTGCGCGTCGTTGCCCTTGGAGACCTCCAGGGCCCGCAGAGCGGCCCGCTTGGCCAGGGGCAGGTCCCGTTTCTCGATCCCCTTCTCGTCCAGGATCGTCCAGGCTAGGCCGTCGAGCGACCGGGCGTCGTCCTTGAAGATCCCGTCCACCAGTTTGTTGGCGTAGGCGTACGCCGCCTCGTAGTCCTTCAACTGCACGAGCAGCACCCAGAACTTCTGCATGGCCAGATCGGAGAACTTGGCCGGATCAAGCGTGATGACCTCCTCCAGCGCATCCATCGCCTCACGCTGCTTGCCATCGGCCCACAGGGCCTGAGCCTTGGTCAACAGTTCGTAGGCCTTCCTGGCCTTGGCCGCGGCGGCGTCCATGTCGAACGTGCCGTCCACGACCGTGCCGAGCACGGTTTCCAGTTGCTTCTCGGGCTGGAGCGGGTTTCCGATCCAGGCGATGCGGCCGTCCTTGGCGACGATGAACGCGGCGGGGATGCCGTCGAGCTGCGCGGCCTCCAGATACGCCTTGACCGTCGCGCCCTGCTTGTCCCAGGCGATGGGGTAACCCATCTTCTCACCCTGCTCGTTGACGAACGCGGAGGCGGCGTCCAGTTGGTCGTTGAGGGCCTGGCTGGCGATGCTGATGACCTTGACGCCCTTGTCCTTGTACTGGGCCTGGATGTCGGTCAGGTGCGGGATGCACAGCTTGCAGGGGGCACACCAGGTGGCCCAGAACTCGACCACGTAGATCTTGTCCTTCTCGAATGCCGGCGTGGCGTCACCCTTGATCCACGACTCGATGGAGAGAGCCGGGGCGGCGTCGCCGACCATCAAGGGGACGGAGGCTTTCTTTGGTGGGCCCGCGGGTTCTGGGGTTGGGGCAGGCACCGGTGTCGCCTCCGGATTTGCGGGGGGTGTCGGCGGCGGAGCCGGGACCGGCGCGGGCGGTTCGGCGGGCTTCGAGGGTGTGGGCTGGGCCCAGGCGCTGGCCGCCATGAGTGCTACCGTGAAGGCGGCCAGGACGCGGGTGAGCATGGATCGATCCTCTGGGATTGGGGGTCTGCGGCGGGGGGTCCGGCGGGGAGCGTTGTTCGGGATCGGGCAGGTCGTCGCGGGCCGTGCTTTAGGGGGCGCGGCATGCGCCCCCAGTGACGTCCCGCATCATCGCAGCCCTTGGGGGAACAATAGACCCACGGCGGGCTTTGTTCCCGCGGAAACACGGTGACGGGCCACGTTCACAGGCGGCCAGCCTACCGTTGAGGGTTATGGGTGGCGCGATGGGAACACGCCGGTGGCCGGTTCGCCTGGCCTGCGTGGGGCTGAGCCTGGGGCTGCACGGGGTCGGTGCGGCCGCGGGGTCGGCGGCACTGACGCTCATGACGGGTGGGTCGCGGTCGCCGGCCGGTCAGGAGGCGAAGCCGATCACTTGGCTGCCCGCTCCGCCGCCGCCGGAGCACCCGCCGGACCAGCAGCCGCTGCGGCTGGGGCTCGCGGCTTCGGATGTCGAAAGCGTGGTGTGGATCGGCTTTGAAAAGCCGGAGCCGGGCAGCGCCCCGCTGGGGACGCTCGATCAGGCCGGCATGACGCTTGAGGACCCCGGAGCGGGCGGCAAGAGCCCTTCGCCCGCGCAGGACGGCGAGGTGGCGGACGCGGCCAAGCCCATCGAACCGAATCCGATGCCGGTGGACGCGTCCAGCCCGGCGAGGTCCGACGAGCCCCTCGCCACGAAGGCCCAGGACAGCCAGGCGGCCGCGCCGCCC
>JBGPGM010000355.1:0-3582 GCA_041483855.1 Phycisphaerae bacterium
CCCTAACGGACGTTCGGTAGTGGTGTCACAACGGGTGTCACACCACCGTACGGCCGGGTCCGCCAAGTTCAAGTCCAAGCGGAAAAACAAGCCCTTTGCGCCCGTAGCTCAACTGGACAGAGCATCGGTCTTCGGAGGCGACCGGCACACCGTCGCGCTGCCGGGCCCCGGCGCCGCCGAGCACCCGAGAATCTCCGCAGTTCCCGCGATTCCTGCCCCGGCCCGGCTCCGGTGAGCGAGACGAGGCGGTGACACCCGTTGCGCCCGTTTGCGCCCGCTTGGAGGTGTCACCGCGGGTGTCACCACCCCTCCCTGTGACGCCCACTGGCGCCCGCTACGCCCCCCCGCGGGACCTGCCCCACATGGCGTAGCCGCGGGCGCAAAGGACGGAGGGCGCGGATTCCGCTTGCTTTCCGGCGCGACTCACGGCTCCATGTGCTCGCCCGCCCACCCCCACCCCCCCAACGGCGGGCAGAAAGTGAGCCTCGATGAGCGCCAAGAAAACCGGCACGACGAAGACCCTGAAGAAGGTTCGCCAGCGCCCCAGGCGGGCCAAGGCCACCGCCCGCTCCAAGGCCAAGGTCAAAGCGGACAAGCCGATGAGCGGTCTGGACGCCGCGGCCAAGGTGCTCACGGAAGCGGGCAAGCCCATGCGCTGCGAAGAGATCGTCACCCAGGTTCAGGCCCGGGGCCTTTGGAAAACCAAGGGCCGGACGCCCCGCGCCACGATCTACGCCGCCGTGATCCGAGAGATCGCCGCCAAGGGGAAGGAGTCCCGCTTCCGCAAGACCGACCGCGGGATGTTCGCCGCGGCGAAGGACTGACCACGCCGCCGTCCACTTCGCATGCGACCCCGACACCCCCGTCGGGGTTTTCGCGGTGGGGCTTGGTCCAGCGCCGTGGTCCTTCTGCCTAGGCGCTGAAGGATCTGACGGGTCCATCAGCGCACCAACAACGCGCGGCGGGCCGGGCTCGGGAAAGACCGATCCTGGCACCGTCAACTGAGGATCGCGATGATGTCCCGGTACTCGTCATCCGGGTTCACGCCGTCAACCACCGTATCAGCGACGACCCCGCGCAGGACCATCTGGAACCGCTTTCGGACGTACTTGACGGCCGCCGCCGCGTCCTTCCGGGTGGAGAAGCCCAGCCGCTCGGCCAACTGGGCGTAGGGCACGGGCGCGACCATGCTGGTCATGGGGAGCAGGATGCGCGCCTCGAAGGCCTCCCAGTTCCGGTCCTTGTCGCTGCCTCTGAAGTGCTCTCGGCAGCGGCTGGCCGCCAGTTCGACCAGCCGTGACGCCCAGCGCCGGCCGAACGCGTCCTCGGGCCGCTCGGGCAGGCTGGTCGCCAGGAACTTCTCTTCCCGGTCCAGGCACTCGATGCTCACGTGCGCGGCCCGGCCGCCGCGGCCGCATGCGCCGGCGCGCCGTCCCTGGTCAACGATGAACCTCTTTAGGGCCGTGAGCAGCAACGTGCGCAGGTGGCCCTTGGGCTTCTCGGCGGACTGGAACAACTCGCGGCTAAGGACCACGTCGGAGAAGAAGCCCTGGGTCGTCTCCGCGGCCTCGTCCCTGTTCATCCCACGGCGAACGTAGGCGAACACCGGGGGCCAGTAAAGCTCGATGAGCGTGTCCAGGAGCTGTCTCCGCTCGCCGGCGGGCCCGTCGCGCAGGCGGCCGATGAGCGACCAGCGCGTGGTCTGGAACGCGGCGCCGGTCTGCTCTGGGTTCATGGGGGTGCGCCTCCGCTCTGGGGGAACCAACGCCACCGGCCTGCCGATCCGGGGCCCTGCCCACCCACGGCCCGCTCGGCTCTGTCACCGCGCCCTGGGCGACAGCGTCTGCCAGAAAAATCATGGACGAACCGGAACGGATCTGTCTATATTGCCGGTTCGTCGCCGTAATTACAAGGGGGGGGCTCGGTGCGACGTTGCGCCCCAGCCCAAGGCTCTGTGGGTCGGGGCGGCAAGGGCAGGGGGGGCCGGCCGCCCGGAGCACGCGCATGCCCGAGTCCGAGCGAGTTGGGCAGAGCGGAGACCTGGGGCAGCCGGCGCTGGACCCGGCCGCGGCCGGGAGGCTGGTGCGGGCCATCGAGGACGACAGCCGTTTCGAGGCCGAGGAGCGAGAGGCGGCCCAGGAGGCCGAGGTCAAACCCGGCGGAACCCCGGAACTGCGGATTCCTGGGTACACGATCATGGCCCGCGTTGCGGGCGGCGGGGGCGGGACCGTGTACCGGGTGCTGCGGGAGGGGGGCGGCTCCGACCGGCCGCTGGCGCTCAAGGTGCTGCGGCTGCGGCTGGGCGCGGGGCCCAACGCCCAGCGGGCGTGGCGGGAGCTGCAGTTGCTCGAATCGCTGCGGCTGGCGGCGACGCCGCGGCTGATCGACTACGGCCTGCACGACGGGCGGCTGTACCTGGTGACGGAGTTTGTCGATGGCGTGCCGCCGGATCGATATTGCCAGGAGAAGGGTTTGGATCGGCGTGGGCGTGTCGAGTTGCTGGCGCGGATCGCCGACGCGGCCCAGTCTCTGCACGAGCACGGGGTGATCCACCGGGACCTCAAACCGGCGAACATCCTGGTCACGCCGGCGGGCGAGCCGGTGATCCTGGACCTGGGGCTGGCATCGCTCTTAGCCGAAACACCGGTCGAGTCTCTCAGGGTTGAGGGCCAGGCAGAGGGCACGCTGCCCTTCATGGCCCCGGAGCAGGCCCGCGGCGAGCGGGGGCGGATCTCAACGCGCACGGACGTGTACAGCCTGGGGGCGATCGGCTACCTGCTGCTGGCCGGGGCGACGCCGCACGAGCTGAGCGAGTCGATCCACGAGGCTATCGGGCAGGTGGCGGAGGACCCGCCCAGGCCGGCGCGGCAGATCGACCCGACGCTGCCCCGCGCTCTTGCGGCGGTGCTGGGCAAGACGTGCGAGGGCTTGCCGGAGCGGCGGTACGGCTCGGCAGGTGAGCTGGCGGCGGACCTGCGGCGGTGGCTGGCGGGGGAGCCGGTGCACGCGGGCACACCGACGGTGTGGGCCAGGGTCGCGCGGTGGGTGGGGAGGCATCCGGTAGCGGCAACGGCGGTGGCCTGCGTGCTGATCGCGGCGGGGACGGTGGGGGGGACGAGCGCGGCGGTGTGGTGGCTGAACCAGATGCCGGCGGGGGTCGTCTTTGACCCCGAGACCGCACAGCGTGCTCGGCTGGTCAGCGTCACGGGTCACACGCTGCACACGTGGGACACGGGGGTGTACCACGGCATACTCGCCGCGGACATGGCTGTGCACGACCCGGAGCGCGGCGGGCAGCCGCTGGTGATCGTCGGATTCACGACCGATTGGAACTCTCCGTACGCGGGCTTGCTGTGCGCATTCGACCCTTATCACCCCGAGAAGCCCATCTGGACCAGTGCGGAGCGCCCGCCGGGCCCACAGCCGGCGCCGGTGCAGGCGGGCTCGTTCGCTGTAAACATGGCAGTGCTTGCGGACGTGTTCCCAGGACATCCCGGTCCTGAGATCGTGCTATCCGAGATTCACCACACGGGCTCACCCACCTGCATCCGAGTGCTGGACCTGGCCGGGCGCACGATGTAC
>JBGPGM010000356.1:0-3567 GCA_041483855.1 Phycisphaerae bacterium
CATGGGCTGGAGGATGCCCGCCTCGTAGTCGGCCCGGGTGAAGAACGGCTCGGGGATGACGCGCCCGGCGCACGACGGGACCCTGGCGGCGTTGTGCCGGTACACCTCCAGTCGCGTGTCCATCAGGCCCGAGAGCCGGCCGTCCATGATGGGCGAACTGGCGGCCAGCGCGGGCAGGATCGGCAGGATGAGGCGGATGGCCGCGTGCAGGCGCCCGAACTCGTCATCGCCGTGGAAGGGCAGGTTGACGTGCATGCTCTGGAGGTTGGCCCAGCCGTGCCCCTTGACCGAGAAGATGCGGTCGAACGCCTCGTAGACGGCGTTGTGCTCGTGCGGCCAGAGTTTCATCTCGCGGAGCGGGTCCATCCAGGGGTGCATGGCCGTGGGCATGAGGCGGGCGCCGAGCGGGGCGAGGATGGCGTTGATCCGCCGGACACTGTCCTGGAAGAGCGGGGCCAGGCCGTCGAGGGAGGGCACGGGCCCATTGGTCTTGAGCTCGATGACGTGCAGGGCCAGTTCGTTGGACCAGGCGATGGGGCCCACGTCGGCGTCGGACTGGTACGAGCCGGTGGCGGCGCGGATGACCTCGTCGGTCAAGGGCCGCACGTCCAGAGAATCGCGGTCGGCGATCATGTACTCGAGTTCGACGCCGAAGGCCTGGAAGAGGTGGAGAGGGGTGGTGGTCATGCGGGGGAGTGGGGGGGTGGGGTTTCGGGGTTCAGGGGACGGCGGCCGGGGTACGAAGCCGCCGGAGTCGATGCGTGTGGGCCTGCCTCCGATCCCTGGCCCACGGTCCGTTCACCGCCGCCTCGATTCCAGTTTCTCCAGGAAGTACCGCATGATGCCCAGGTACACCTCCTCCTTGTACACGCCGTCCTCGTAGCCGGAGTCGATGCTGGGGTTGTCGTTGACCTCCATGACCATGTAGCGTCCGTCGAACTCCTTGATGTCCACGCCGTAGAGGCCGTCGCCGACGAGGTTGGCCGCGCGCAACGCCAGGGCCGTCACCGGCGCCGGGGCCTCCTCGACGTGCATGGCCTCGACGCGCCCGAAGAGCTTGGCCCCATTGCGGTCGGTGTCGACGATCTGCCAGTGCCCGCGCGCCATGTGGTACTTGCACACCAGCAGCGGCTTGCGGTTGAGGATCACCACACGCCAGTCGAACGGCGACGGGCACCACTCCTGGGCGATCGCCAGCTCCGAATCCTCCAGGAATGCGGTGGTCAGCGACACCAGCGACGCCGCGTCGTGCACCTTGACCACGCCCTTGGAAAACGAACTGTCCGGGCGCTTGATGACGCACGGCAGGCCGATGCGACCGATGACCTGGTCGATGTTGTCGCGGTGGACGACCATGGTCTTGGGGCTGCCGATGGCGTTGCGCTCGAAGAGCTCCGCCATGTAGACCTTGTTCGTGCAGCGCAGGATCGACTCGGGGTCGTCGAGCACGACCAGGCCCTCGGCCAGGGCCCGGCGCGAGAAGCGGAACGTGTGGTGGTTGACGTAGGTCGTCTCGCGGATGAACAGCGCGTCGAACTCGGCCAGCCGCCCGTAGTCGTCCTTGGTGATGACCTCCGGGTCCAGGCCCACGCGCTTGGCCGCGCGGACGAACTTGCGGATCGCCGGCTCGTCCGACGGCCCGTCCGGCACCAACGGGTCGAAGAGGATCGCCAGGTCGTAGCGGTAGTCGGTGCGCGCCCGGATGGGGCGGAAGGGCTTGTCGAAGTACTCGGCCGCGCGGGCCAGCACGAAGGGCATGTGCGAGTCGAGGATCTCGCTGGCGGCGATGGGGCTGATGTTCGTCATCTGCCACCCGATTCCACCCGCCTTGCCGCCGCGGCTGAAGTCAGCGCGCAGCAAGGGGGCGGGGAACTGGTTGAACAGGGCCTGGCTGAGCCGGTTGTAGCGCTTGGCCACGTTCCGCCCGAAATAGATCGTCAGCTCGAACTTCTCCGACTTGATCCGCGCCAGGCTGCGCTGGATCAGTTCGTCCAGTTCCTCCGACGCGATCCGCGCCAGCGGCGACAGTTTCAGGTCCTGGATCGTCGAGATCGCCGGCATGGGCTTGTGCCCGCGCGCGGCCGCCAGCAGCGAGACGTAGTAACCCACGCTCTGGTAGGCGTAGGACCGGCAGAAGTTGAACACCTTGGCCGAGCGCAACTGGCTGTAGCGCTGGTCGAGCAGGTAGGACTTGGCGGGCACCACCTCGACCCCCGGCACGTGCAGGGGCCACGCCTTGGGGTTCTCGATGACGATCAGGACCGCCATGTCTTGCCTCCCCTCCCGGCGCGCCGGGACCCGCGCCTGCCACCCTTCTGGGCTTGCCCCTGGACCGCGGGCGCGTCTGGCGGCGCGACGGGACGGCCCTTGCCCGGCTCGATGATGACGATGTCGGCGTCGTGCGTGAGGATGCCCAGGAGAATGGCGCCGATGACCCGTTCGATGCCGATCGAGTAGCGGTGCCCCGTCCCCCCCCACTGGGCGGGGTTATCGTGCAGCGGGTCGGCGACAGAACGCGGCGCTTCTTCCGGCCGTAGCCGCACAGGACGACGAAGTGCCCGCTCGGCTCGCCGCGGATGTCGTCGTAGTCGTCCTCGGGCCCGTACTCGCGGGCGCAGCCGTAGAGGTACGTCGCGCTCAGGCCGGTCAGGATCGGCGTGCGGCGTTTGAGGTAGCGCCGGATCAGGCCGCGCGCCCCCCCACTCAGATCTTCGGCGCGGAGCCGCCCGCCCAGGCGCAGGAACTCCAGGTACCACCGGGTGGCGACCCGCAGCTTCGAGCGACGCTTGAACTCCGCCTGCGCCTGGAGCCTCTGGGCCAGGCCCCCCCGCTCCTGGCCGTCCCGGGGCTCGCGGCGCAGCCACGTCGGGTCGAAGACCTGCAGGTTGTACGTGTAGATCGTCGCGCTGTAGCCGCGCTTGAGCGCGTGGCAGGCCAGGATCACCGCCAGCGTCCCGCCCCCTTCGAGGGCCTCGACCTCCTGGACCACCCGGGCCAGTTCGATCGTGTCGCCGTAGTACCGGTAGATCGCGTGCAGGCACGTCGGCCCGCAGGTGAAGTCGTCGGGCTGCGCCTGCATGTCAAGTTTGAGCCTTGCTCTCATCCGAGCCCGATCACCCGTGCCGACGCCCCGTCCATCCGTGCCCCGTGACTCCCCGGCAGGCCGGCGCGCCGCGCGCCCTGGTCACCTGCCGGTACGTCGGCAACCCGCCTGGCGGCCGCGCCCCGAAAGGCAGTGATGGAAAGGGACGCGGACCGCCGGACGGACCGGCGCAATGCTACCGTACGCAGGGACCGCCATGTCAACAGCGGGGCGAGTTCCGGGGCCTGGATCCGGGTTTTCCGGCGGTCAGGCCTGAATCCCGATCCGCACGCCACCTCTTCGGACTCCCTGATGGCCACCGACGGCATCCCCCAGCCCCCCCCCCCCCCCCCCCCCCCCCCCCCCCCCCCCCCCCCAAAAACCCCAGCCCCCCCGGGGCCCCCCCCCCCCCCCCCCGGCCCCCCACCCCCCGCCGGGGGGGTGGGGGGGTTTGCCAAAACACGGGGGCCGGGGGGGGGCCCAAC
>JBGPGM010000357.1:0-3567 GCA_041483855.1 Phycisphaerae bacterium
CAAGCAGCTGGGCCACCGCAGCATCACCACGACGGCCCGGTACCTGGACCACATTGCGCCGCTGGCCGTCATCGAGGCCATGCGCAGGCGGCGGTGGGCGTGCTGAACCACCGTACGTGGACCACATAGGCCACCGCCGCCAGCACGGTCGCCACCAGCCAGCTCCACCTTCCCGCCCGCCGGACGTTGGCGCGGACGCTCAGGGGGATATGGTGCGGAGGTGCTGACGTGTTGCCGGGACTCCCGGCCCAACGTACGCTCAAGTGCAGGAGCCGTTGTGGACCTGATGCGCCGACATCTCCGTTTCGTCATCCTGGCCGCGTGGCTCGCCGTCGTGGCACAGGCCGCGGTGAGCATCGAGGCGGCGTGGCACCACCACGACCACGCCGCGGGCGAGCGCGGCGACAACGGCTGCGCCGTGTGCGCCGCGGTGGCGACGGTGGGCAGGCTCACCGACCCGCCGGCTCAGGTCTGCTCGCCGCTGTTCCTGCACTTCGTGCGTGACCGCGACGAGCAGCGCTCCGCGTTCCTCCATGGGCTCCCGGGCCTGGCCTCGACCGGGCCGCCCGCTTCGGCCGCCTTCTAGCGTCGCCGAATCCATCCTCATCCCAACTCTTTGCCGAAGCGAAGTGGAGGCCCCATGTTCCGATGGTTCCTATCCGCGCGCCGGGCGCGCCGATCGTGCGTCGGCCCGCGCCGGCACGCCCCAAGCGCCAATCCCGGGATGCAGCGGGCAGCGCCGTGCCCCGTCCTTTTCCTCTCCGTGTTCATTCTTGCCGCCGGCGCCCCCCCCGCGCTCGCCCAGAACGCGCCCAACGACCCGGCCACTCTCGAGAAGCAGCTGGACGACCTGGTCCGCCAGAACGCCGAGTTGCAGCGCCAGATCAACGAACTGCGCCAGCGCCTCGACAGCCTGCCCCAGCAGCCGCCCGGCGCGCCGCCGCGCCCCGCCGCCCCGCCCGCACCCCCCGCCGCGACCCCCGTGCCCCCGCCGGCGCCCGGGCCGCCGTCACCGCAGGCCGCCCTCGACGCGGCCGTCGCCGAGGCCCAGGCCCCGGCGCAGCCGTCGGCCCCGACGGGGCAGCCGAGCAAGGACCTCTTCTCGCTCAGAGCCGGCTCGGCGACGCTGCGCCTGATCGACGTTTCGCTCGTCGTGGATGTCGCGGCCGGATGGTCCACCGAGAATGACCGGTCGCTCCAGACCCTCCAGGGCGGCGACCACGATCCGCGCAGGCGCGGCTTCACGCTCCAAGCGGCCGAACTGGCCCTCACCGGCGCCGTGGACCCGTACTTCACCGCCTTCGCCAACATCAACTACGCGATCGACCCGTTGGCCGGCGATTCCAAGGTCGAACTTGAGGAGGCCTACGCGACGACGCAGTCGCTGCCCTGGGGCCTCCAGGTCAAAGGCGGCCATTACCTGACGGAGTTCGGGCTCATCAACCCCACGCACGCGCACGCATGGGATTGGCTCGACCAGCCCGTGGTCAGCACGCGCTTCTTCGGCTCCGACGGGATGCGGGCCCCGGGCGCCCGTCTGGCGTGGCTCACCCCGCTGCCGTGGTACTCCCAGTTCATCGTCGGCGTGCAGGACAGCAACGGCGAGACGATGGCCAGCTTCCTGGCCAACGGCACTCTCTTCGCGGAACGCCCCATCGGCGGACGCCCGTTTACCGACCGGGGCGTGTCGGGTCTGGGCGACCTGGCCTACTCGGCCCGCTGGGAGAACTCCTTCGACCTGAGCCGCGATACCACCGTCAAGTTCGGCGTCTCGGGCGCCTTCGGCCCCAACCCGACCGGCCCCGACGGCCAGACCCGCATCTACGGCGCCGACCTGAAACTGAAGTGGCGCCCCGCCACCAGCGAGCGCGGCTGGCCTTTCGTGATCTGGCAGTCCGAGGTGATGGCCCGCGACTACACCGCCGACCGGTTCTTCGACAACAGCGACCCCGCCAACGTCATCGACCTGCCCGGCGTCACGCTGCACGACTGGGGGTTCTACACGCAACTCCTCTACGGCTTCACCCCCGGCTGGGCGGCCGGGCTCCGCTACGAGTACGCCAGCGGCAGCGGCGACAGCGTGGGCGGGCGCGACAGCGATCCGTTCCGCGACGACCGCCAGCGGATCTCGCCGCTCCTGGTGTGGCAACTGTCCGAGTTCTCGCGCCTGCGCCTGCAATACAACCACGACATCGCCGACCACCTCAAGGGCGGGCACGCCGACTCCGTCTGGATCGGCATGGAGATCCTCTTCGGCGCACACCCGGCCCACACGTACTAGCACGGAGATGACCCGATGACACACCGATTGACCTGCCTGCTGGCGTCGTTCGTTGCCCTCAATCTCGGCGGGCGCGCCGCGTCCGCCCAGCCGGACAACCCCGCCGCCGAACCGGCCCCGCCCTTGAAAGTCTGCGCCACAACCACCGACCTGGGCAGCCTGGCCCGCGAGATCGGCGGCGATCGGGCCGCCGTGACCACATTCGTCAAAGGCACCGAGGACCCCCACTTCCTCGAAGCCAAGCCCAGTTTCATCAAGGCCGCCAGCGAGGCGGACCTGTTCATCCAGGTCGGACTGGAACTGGAGGTGGGCTGGGCGCCGGCGATCCTCCAGAATGCGCGCAACGCCCGCATCCAGCCCGGCTCGCCGGGTTTCCTCGACGTATCCGCCGCGATCACGCCGCTCGAGGTGCCCACCGGGATGATCGACCGTTCGATGGGCGACGTCCACGCCGCGGGCAACCCCCACTACCTGGCCGACCCCGTCAACGGGATACGGGTGGCGCGGCTCATCGCCGACCGGCTCGGCGCGCTGCGCCCCGCGGACCGCGCCGGCTTCGAGTCTCGCTACGCCGCATTCCGCCAGCGCGTCGGCGCCGCCCTGGTCGGCGAGCCGCTGGCGAAGAAGTACGAGGCCGAGAAGTTGGCGATCCTCTTTGAAACCGGACGCCTGGACTCGTTCCTGGACACCCAGGGCGACCGGGCCCTGCTCGGGGGTTGGCTCGGCATGCTGTCCGGCCACGCCGGCGCCAAGGCCGTCGCCGACCACAACCTCTGGCCCTACTTCGCCCGGCGCTTCGGCATCACGGTTGTCGGCTTTCTGGAACCCAAGCCCGGTGTCGCGCCCACCACCAGGCACCTGCAAGGAGTCATCGAGGCCATGCAGCGGGATCGGGTCAGGGTCATCCTGACGTCGCCGTATTTCGATCCGCGTCACGCGGCCTTCGTCGCCGAGCAAACCGGCGCCAAGGTCGTCGCGCTGGCCCATCAGGTCGGTGGTCAACCCGGGACAGATGACTACGTGGCCATGTGCGACTACAACGTGCGCCGGCTCGCGGCCGCGCTCGCGGAGGCCAAGTGAACGCCCAACTCACCGGACCCCCTCTCCCCGGCGCGCCGCCCGACGACGCCGTGCTCGTCGTCGACGGAGCCCGCCTGGGCTACTCCGACCGCGTCGTGCTCGACCGAGTCGACCTCCGCATCGCCGAAGGGGAGTTCTGGTTCTTCCTTGGCCCCAACGGCTCGGGCAAGTCCACGCTGCTGCGGGCGATTCTCGGCACCCTGCCC
>JBGPGM010000358.1:0-3559 GCA_041483855.1 Phycisphaerae bacterium
CCCCCTTGGCGCTGTCAAAAACCCAAAGGCCGCCATACACCGCCATAGACCGCCAACGCTTTCTGCATTCCCCGCCCCGCACCTGAACGACCGTGCATCTACCACCCGCGCGCGCACAGTTCCGCACTGTCTCTGCCTCCGTGTCCTTGTGGTGAACATCTCCCCTAGCCAGCCAAAGATTGCCCACCCCCCTGTTCCGGTTACCCTCTGGCGCTCACAAAACCCATAGGTTGCCATAGATTGCCATGTCTTTCTGCATTTTCCCCCGCGGCCCCGCTGGACCACACAGGTGCCAGCCGTACCTTCGGCGGGTCCAACTCATGGACCTGTTGGGGCCGCGACCCGCTCGCTCATCCTCGCGGCTCGTTGGCCGGCCGCTCACCCCGCGCCGGCGATCGCCGGCGCGTTCATCAGCACCTTCTCGAACGCCGCGCCGTACTGGTCGAGCAGAGCCCGCGTCGCGGAAGGGAACGACGGCAGTTTGAGCATCTCGTTGTTGGCGGCCTCGGTGCGCGGCAGGGCGTCGGGTGCGTACTCGGGCAGGTTCGGCACGGCGCGCATGGCCGCGATCTGCCGGTAGGCCCCCTCGGTGAAGAGCGGCTGCTGGTGGACGAGCGGGTAGCGCGGGAACCCCACGTCGCAGCCTTCGGCCCGCAGCGCCTCGACCAGCCGCTCGCGCGGCAGGCGCCAGCGCCCGGCGTCGTAGCGCACGAGGAACTCGAAGTAGACCCGCCGCACGTGCGGCGGCGCCTGGAACGTGTGGAACCCGAGGCGCTCGAGCCGCTCGGACAGGTACGCGACATTGTCGTTGCGGAGCGAGTTGCGCTCGTCGAGATGCGACAGTTGGGTGCGAGCCACGGCCGCGGAGAGGGGGGCCATCCGCGTCTTGATCCCGAAGGTGGTGCCGGCGAAGCGGGCCGCGGGAGTGCCGAGTTCGAGCACGCGGAGCATGTCGCCCATGCAGGTGGCCCGCTCCATGAACGCGTCGCTGTCGGTCAGGAACACGCCCCCCTCGCCGGCCGGTGCCAGCTTGTGGCCCTGGAGGCTGAAGACGGCCATGTCCCCCAGGGAGCCGCACTTGCGCCCGCGCCAGGTTGCCCCGTGCGCGTGCGAGGCGTCCTCGATGATCTTCAGGCCGTGCCTGCCGGCGAGGGCGAGCAGTTCGGTCATCCGGCTGGGCATGCCGAAGAGGTGTACGACGACCATGGCGCGGGTCCGCGGGGTGATCTTGCGGGCCGCGTCCTCCGGGTCGATGCCCATGCGCTCCGGCTCGCTCTCGCAGAAGACGGGCACCAGGCCGCACCAGAGCATGGGCACGACCGAGGCCCAGAACGTCGCCGAGGGGACGAGGACCTCCGACCCCGGCTCGAGGTCCAGGGCGAAGAAGGCCGCCAGCAGGGCCGCGGTGCCGTTGCAGTGGGCGAGGGCGTGGCGCACGGTGAAATACCGGCGGTAGTCGTCCTCGAGTTGGCGCGTGACCGGGTGCGTCGAGAGATCGCCGTCTCGCAGCACGGCGAGGACCGCGGCCTCGTCCTGAGCGGTGATGATGGGCCAGCGGTTGGCGTCGCGCCCGTTGATGGTCACGGCGGGCGGCCCGCCCAGGATCGCCGGGCGCGTGGTCTTGAATGTGGTCGTCATGGCATCCTCGCCTCCGCTCCGATGGGGCCGATTCCGCACTCGGTTCTCACCTCAACACCCGGCTACGACATCGTCGAACTGCACGCGCACGCTCGCCTTGTACCGCTCCACCTGCTGGCGCGGCGACGAGCCGTTGCCATCGGCAAACGCGGCGGCCAGGCCCAGCAACGCCGGCTCGTGCTCGGCATCCGTTCCAAGACCGCCGCGCGGCAGCCATTGGGCGATGTTGGTCCGGCGGCGGAGGTGGTCCTCAAGGGTCCAGCACATCTCGTGCTCGGCGCACCAGAGCGCGCCGGGCACCGGCTCGCGCAGCCCGGGGAACGCCTCGAGCACCGGCTCGCCGGGCCCGCCGTCGGGCGCGCCGAGCGCCGGGCCGTTGCGCGGGGCGTCGCCGGCGCGCGGCCGGCCGAGCACGCGCTCGACCGCGCCCGCGACCTCCTCGGCCAGAACGATGCAATCGGTGATCTTCCCGCCGTATACGCTGACCCACGGCGTCTGCTCGTCCAGGTGCACGCGCGGCCGCCGGGAGATCCCCAGGGTGTACGCCCCCGGGGCGTGCCCGTGCCGTGCGGCGAGCGGGCGCACGCCCGTCCGGACCGAGACGATGTCCGCGGGCCCTACCGGCGTGGAGAGGTTGCGGTTGAGTTCCTCCAGCAGGGAGCGGACATCCTCGGGAGTCGCGCCGAAGCCTGCCTCCGGCCGGTCCACGACGGTCTCGGTCGAACCCCACAGCGCGATCGGCCCCCAGGGGATCAGCACCATGCTGTCGCCGTTCTGCTCGGTGTCGAACACGAGCGGGTCGGTCAGGCGCGGGTCGCGCCGCAGCCCGATCGACACGCCCTTGCTGAGCACGTGCCGGTACGGCGTGCGCCGCCCGAAGCAACGGTTCACCTCGTCGGTCCATACGCCCGCGGCGTTGACGACGCACCGGGCCCGGATGGTGGCGGGCCGGTCCAGGATCGCGTCGTGGACCTCCAGGCGCCAGCAGCGGGCGCGATGGTCGTACCCGCCGCCTTCGAGCCCGCAGTAGTTCAGGGGCACGCGGGCCTCGCCGTGTCCGCTCAGCACCCAGCGCAGCACGAAGCGAGCATCGGAAGGCCCGAGGGAGGCGTCCTCGAATACGAAGGATTCGGTGAGGCGGTCGCGGCGCAGGAAGGCCTGTTCCGGCCAGGAGCGCTCGCGCCGGGGCCGCTCTCGCCGCCCGCCGCCGAAGAGCCAGTAGAAATGCAGCCCGGCATGGAGCACCCAGCCGCGGTGGCGAGCGCCGGGCTGGGGCATGTAGCGGTAGCGCGTCGGGCGCACCCAGCCGCGTTGCTCGTCGATCATGCGGTCGCGGGCCGCGCACAGGCGTCGAACGGTCGTCAGGTCCCAGTGGCGCAGGTAGAGCAACCCGCCCCAGACCATCATCGCCGAGGCCTGGCTGGTGCCGCTGGCGAAGTCGCCCTTCTCGAGCAGCACCGCCGAACACCCGCGCCGGCCGAGTTCGTGGTACGCGCTGGCCCCGTTGATGCCGCCGCCGACGACGGCAACGTCGAAGATGCGCCCCTCGATCGCCGGCCAGGCCGACCGCCGGCGCTCGCGTCGCGCGATATTGCCGCCGCCGTTGAGGTCCATGAGGCGAGGAGTATACAAGCGGCCGGCGGGTCCCGCGTCACGCCACCCGCCCGCGCCGGGGGGCGCGGACCAGGCGGCCCGCCGGGCCCGTGGCTAGGGGCAGCCGGCGAAGAACGCCATGAGGAAGTCGAAGAAGTCCTGGCTGTTGGTGACGCCGTCCTGGTTGAAATCGGCGTTGCCGGCAAAGAAGGACGTGAGGAAATCGAAGAAGTCCTGGCTGTCGAGCGTGCCCGAATGGTTCCAGTCGGCGGGGCATGGGATGGCGGGGCCGGCGATGATCGCCAGATCGTTGCGCTGGCAGCCGAAC
>JBGPGM010000359.1:0-3557 GCA_041483855.1 Phycisphaerae bacterium
CTGCTCCTGCTGCTGCTGGTCGCCGGCACGGTGGACCGCGAGTACGAAGCGGCCCTGTCTCGCGCCGCCGGGGCGTTCGACGCCATCCGCTCCACCCGCGCCGAGTTCTACTCGTTCTTTCTCTTCTCCCTCACCGGCCTCATGCTCACCGCCGGCGCCGACGACCTGATCTGGCTCTTCCTGGCCCTGGAACTCACCTCCCTGCCTACCTACGTCATGGTGAGCATCTCCACGGCCCGCAATCGTTCCATGGAAGCGGGCGTCAAGTATTTCTTCCTCGGCGCCTTCGGCGCGGCCGTCTTTCTCTACGGATTCGCTCTCCTCTACGGCGGCACCGGCCAGACCAACCTCGCCGCTATCCAGACCGTCCTGGCGCAGCAGATCGCCGAGCATGGCCAGATCAACCCCATCGCCTTGGTCGGCCTCGTCCTGGCCGTGATCGGCGTGTGCTTCAAGATCGCGGCCGTGCCGATGCACTTCTACACGCCCGACGTGTACCAGGGGGCCGCGGCGCCCGTCGCCGCGTTCCTCGCCTTCGTCCCCAAGTCCGCCGGTTTCTTCGCGATCCTGTTGCTCGCCGCGACGGTCGGCTGGACGTTCCCGCACGCCGACGGCACGGTGGGACTGCCGCCGGCGCTGCACCTGGCCCTCTGGGTGATCGCCGTGCTGACGATGACGGTCGGCAACGTGCTGGCGATCCTGCAGGACTCGGTCAAGCGGATCCTGGCGTACTCGTCGATTGCGCACTCGGGCTACATGCTGGTCGGGGTCATCGCCGGCCCGGGCGGGCCCGGCGCCGGCTTCACCCGCAACGGCATTGCCGCGGTCCTGTTCTACCTGCTGTGCTACGGCGTGATGAACCTGGGTGCGTTCGCTGTGCTGGCCTGCCTGGAACGGCGCGCCAAGGACGGGACCGCCGACGAGATCGACTCGGTGGCCGACCTCAAGGGGCTGTGCCAGTCGCACCCGGCCCTGGGCTGGATCATGGTGGTCTCCGCCGTCGGCCTGCTGGGCCTGCCGCCCCTGCTGGGCTTCCTTGGCAAACTCCCCCTCTTCACCGCCGGCATCGGGGCGGGGCAGGTCCCGCTGGTCGTGATCCTGGGCGTGAACTCCGCCATCGCGGCGTACTACTACCTTCGCTTGGCCGGGGCGCCCATCCTCGAAGCGCCGGAGAGCACACCGGACGCTGCGCCGGTCGTCCTGACGCCGTTCCCCACGCGCCGCCTGGCGGGGCTGATCTCCGCCACGGGGGTTGTCGTGCTCGCCGTCATCGGCAGCCCGCTGGGAGATGCCGCGACGGTCGCCGGCCGGCCCGCGCCGGTGCGAACGCCGACGGCGTCCGCGTCCGGCACGGTGTCCACAACACCGCCGCTGGTGCACGCGCCACCGGTGCCGTAAGCGACAACAGCGGACGCAGCGCTTTTCCCAGGGCTGCGGGTATCCTCCTGCGTGCGCCGATGGCTTCCACGCTGCGTACTGGCGCTGGTGCTCGGTCTGGTGACCACGGTAGCGGTGGCATGGTCGATAGCATGGTGCCATAAGCTCGGCAGCGGCGCCGTCCCATTCGGGTCCGACCTCGGCGTCTATTACGAGTTGGCAGACGACAAGGGAAACTGGAGTGTTTGGGAAGCGAACGCAACAGGTTTCCGGTTCGTCCAGATTCAACCGTCGACCGGATCGGGATTTGACCCAGCCGTATGGAACGTATTGACGGGCAAAGAACCGCCTAGTTGGGTCTACCGTCCAAGTGTCCCGGCCTCGTTGGCAGCAGCGTCTTGGGAGGACTGGTGTACGCACGCCTTCGGTTGGCCGCTGGTTTGTGCCGAGGGGCTTGTTCGTGAGCAGCGAGGGGGGTGGTGGCTGTTTCAGGATTTCTACCTGTTTGGACCGCCGCTGAGCGCGTGCTACGGCCTCCCTCTCATGCCGATTCTTCCCGGGCTCCTTCTCGACACGCTCATCTATGCGGCATGCTGGACGGCCGTTTGCCCGCTGATCGGCCACCTGCGGCGTCGGCTCGTTGGCGCCCTGCGAGCGCGCCGCGGCCAGTGTCCCGGTTGTGGATACGACCTTTCCGGCTTGTTGACGCCGCGGTGCCCTGAGTGCGGCCGCCCGTTTGCGGTCTGGCGCACGTAGCCCTCTGGCTACCCCGGGTTCCGTTCCCCCCGCCAGCCCTGCGCGATCGGCATCCGGCGCCCGCTGCCGAAGGCCACGCTCGTAACCTTCAGCCCGATCGCGGCCTGCTTTCTCTTGTATTCGCTCGTGTCGATCATCCGAACGACCCGTGACACGGTCGCGGCGTCGAAGCCTGTTTCCCGCGCGATCCGGCCCGGCGATTGACGGCCCTCGATGTACCGCTCCAGGATCTGATCGAGCACGTCGTACGGCGGTAGCGTGTCCTGGTCCGTCTGGTTGGGGCGCAGTTCCGCCGACGGCGGCTTGGTGATCGACGGCTCCGGGATCGGCGGGCCCGACAAGGCCGGCTCCAGGCCCACGCTGGCCGGGTTGGAGTTCGCCCAGCGGGCCAGCCGGTAGACCCATTGCTTGCTCACGTCGCTGAGCACCGCCATTCCACCGTTCATGTCCCCGTACAGCGTGCAGTATCCCACCGCCATCTCGCTCTTGTTCCCGGTCGTCAGCAGCAGGTGGCCGAGCTTGTTGGAAAAGGCCATCAGGATCGTCCCGCGCAGGCGCGCCTGGAGGTTCTCCTCCGTCACGCCGGACGTGTCCGCCAGGGGCTCGCGCAGAGACGCCAGCATCGCCGTCAACGGTCCCTCGATCGGCACGGTCTGCCAGCCGATGCCCAGGCGCTGGGCCAGTTCCCGCGCATCCGATTTCGACCCCTCCGACGAGTAGCGGCTGGGCATGCTCACGCCCAGCACGCGCTCTCGCCCCAGAGCCGCGGCCGCGATCACCGCCACCACCGCCGAGTCGATCCCGCCCGAGAGCCCCAGCACCACCGATTTGAACCCCGTCTTGCGGCAGTAGTCCCGCACGCCCAGCACCAGGGCTCGGAATAGCAACTCGTCCTGCGGCGCCGTCAGCAACGGATCGCTCACCGCCACGTGTCCGCCCTCGATCCCCACGTCAACCACCACGAGGTCCTCGGTGAACCCCTTCCCCGCCGCGATCAACTCGGCGCGCGGGTCGTACACCGCCGCGTGACCGTCGAAGACCAGCTCGTCGTTGCCGCCCACCTGGTTCACGAGCACGACGGAAACTCGGTGCTTCTTCGCGAGCTCCGCGAAGAGCTTCGGGCGAAACGCCAGCTTGTTCAGCGTGAAGGGGCTCGCCGACAAGTTCACGAGCACGTCGGTGGTGTCGGGGCCCACCTCCGCGAGGGGGTTCTCGTGATAGCGCGCCGCCAGACCTTCCACCTCAGCCCACGCATCCTCGCAGATCGTGACTCCAAGCCGATGCCCGTGGAGCTCCATCGGCGCGAAGGCCGAGGCCGGCTCGAAGTACCGATCCTCGTCGAAGACGTCGTAGGTAGGCAGGAGCGACTTGTAGCAGCGCGCGATCACGCGGCCCGAGTGGCAGAGCGCCGCCGCGTTGAACAG
>JBGPGM010000360.1:0-3538 GCA_041483855.1 Phycisphaerae bacterium
CGCGAGGCTGACGCCGCCACCGACCGCACCGAGGGCTGCTTGGATCGCAATGCTCGCTGGGTGAAGCACCGACCCTTGTTGAACCGGGTCCAGGACGATCAGGATAAGGCAGGCCGTGAGCAACTGGGTGACCGTGAGACAGAACCCTACGAAGAAGAACAGCCGTGGGCGCTGTACGCGTCGTGCCAAGGCGATGGCGAATGCGACGATGGGCCCAAAGATGATCAAAGGGAGGATGGCAAGGATAAAGGCTGGCCCCCATCCGACCGGGGCGAGCGAGTCGAGCGTCGGAATCGTAAAGATGAAGCCGCTGGCCGCCGCGCCCACAACAACGGCCAGCGGTAGAGTGCCCGTTGCTCGGTACGGTGGCACGATGATCGTTCGGGATGCACTCACAGCGGATGATGCAGTCTACCCGCTCGGCGTGCGGGCGCCTGCCATCCGCGTTGCACGAGCGTCGATTCCTCAATGAGGAGAGCGGACCGAGGCCCCAACGGATCGGCTACGGGCTCGGCACCAATATCGCCTCTCCGCTCTGCCCGTCCCGGTCGCCCGTCGCACACTCGACGATCACCCGCGCGGCCGCCATCGGGTCGAGCGTCTTGTCCCGCGCCAGTGTCTCCTCGCCCACAATCGCGCGCAGCATCGCCGTTTCCACCGCCCCGAGCACCACCGCAAAGCCGCGGATGCCGTGCGAATCCCCCTCGTTGCGGATCGACTTGGCCATGACGTTCAGCCCGGCCTTGGCCGCGGCGTAGGGCATGAGGCCTGGGAATGGATCGATGGTCGCCATCGACGAGATGTTGACGATGCGACCGCCGCCTTGCTTGAGGAGAATGGGCCAGAGGCGCGACACGGCGTACGCAGGGCCGACGGTATTGACGTCGAACACCTTGCGGATCGTCGCGGCGTCATACCTGCCGATGGGCTTGGAAGGAGCGAAGCCGGCATTGTTGATCCAGGCGTCGATGCGCCGGAAGCGCTTCACGGCCGCCCTGATCGCCGCGTCGATCTGGGCGGGATCGGCCATGTCGGCGGTGACGACAAGGCAGCCGGCGTCGCCCTCCAGGAGTCGGGCAGTCTGTTCGAGTGATCGGAGGGTGCGCCCGACGAGCACGACCCGCCAGTTGCGCCGGCTCAGGAGGATGGCGGTGGCTCGGCCGATGCCGGACCCGGCGCCGGTGACCACGGCGACGGGGACAGGCGGACTCGCGGGCTTGCGGGGCTTTGGCACGGCGGATTCCCTTGACGACGCAGCATACCGCCGACGCGCGGGACAAAACCACACGCCGGCGCGCCCGCACCGCCGGCGATAGACTGCGCCCATGGCCCCTGCCAGGATCGGCGTTGTCATCGCGTTCGTGCTCGTGCTGGCGCTGCCATTCCTCGTGCGTGCGCCGGGACAGGAGCACGCCGGCGCGCCGGCGCCGCCGGATCGGACCCTCATCATCGTCACGCCGCACATCGAGCAGATCCGCGCGGAGTTCGAGCAGGCGTTCGTCCGCTGGCACGCCTTCAAGTTCCCGCATGAGGGCCCGGTGGCGATCGACTGGCGCTCGCCCGGCACCGGCACCAGCGAGATCGTGATGCAACTCAAGTCCCAGTACGAAGCGGCGGTGAAGGCCGCCGCCGCGGCGGACACCGCAGCGGCCGGCGCCCCCGCCGATCCGCAGTTGACCGTGCCCGCGCCACTCGCCGGCGCCGATGAGAAGACGCCCGTCGAGGTCCGGCTGGCGCCGCGCTCGATGTCGGCGGACCTGCTGTTCGGCGGCGGCTCGTACGAGCATGGCCAGCTCAAGGCCGGCGTGACCATCAAGATCGCCTACCGCGGCCCGACGATCAACGCCCTGGTTCGCATCTCCGAGCCCGCGGGGCTGCCGCAGCCGCGGATGAACGCGTGGTTCGGCCAGAACGTCATCGGTGCTCAGAACCTGTACGACCCGGACCAGTTCTGGATCGGCACGGCCCTGTCGTCGTTCGGCATCGTCTACAACCGCCTCGTGCTCAAGGACCTCGGCCTGCCCGAGCCGGCGTCATTCGAGGACCTGACCGATCCGCGTTACTCCGGCTTGCTCGCCTTGACCGACCCGCGCCAGTCCGGCTCCGTGACGACGACGTTCGAGTCGATCCTCAACGGCGCCCCCGGCGATGACAACCAACACGCCTGGGACAAGGGGTGGCGCCTGCTGCGCCAGATGGGCGCCAACGCCCGCTACTTCGCCAGTTCCTCCACGCGGCCGCCCATCGACGTGAGCCAGGGAGAGGCCGCGGCGGGGCTGGCGATCGATTTCTACGGTCGCGGCGAGGCGCAGGCGGTGCTGCGCCCGGGCGAGTCGCCGCGGTCAGGGCGGGTGGGGTATGTCGATCCGAAGGGCGCGGTGTACATCGACGCGGACCCGGCGTCGATCCTGGCCGGGTGCCCGCACCCGGAACTGGCCCGCCGGTTCGTCGAGTTCTGCCTCACCGACGAGGCGCAGGCCCTGTGGCAGATGCCCGCCGCGGCCAACCCCGCGTCGGCGGACAACCCGATCGGCCAGGACGGCCGTCGCATGGGGCCGGCGCAGTACGAACTGCGGCGCATGCCCGTGCGCCGGGCGATGTACGAGCCGAGGTACCGCGACCACTTCATCGACAAGGCGAACCCCTTCGAGCTGGCGTCGCCGACCAAGTCGCGCGGCTGGCGGTCGGCGATCGGGATGATGCTGGGTGCGATGACGATCGACACGGCGGACGAGCAGCGCGAAGCGTGGGCCGCGATGAACCGCGCCAAGCATGATTCCAGCACGCGTCCCGAGGCCCTGGCCGAGATGGAGCGCCTCTTCTACGCGTTCCCGACCGGCCAGGAGGTGCGGGCGAGGTTCGGCGCGCGATTCCCCGATGCCGTTCTGCCCGCCGACGCCGCGCTCGACTTCTCGCCGGCGGTGACGGACGCGGATGATGCCGCCAGGAATCCCAGGCATCTTGACAACTGCAAGCGCATCGCCAACTCATGGTCCGACCCCGTCACCCGGGCCCGTCTGAAGATTGTCTACACCGAGTTCTTCCGCGAGAACTACCAGCGCATCGTCCGGTTTGGCGCATCCACCAACTGAGAGTCCTGGCATGTCCGGCTTCCACACCCACGCCGCGATCGTGTCCATCGGCGACGAACTGGTCCTGGGCCAGAATCTGGACACGAACTCGATGTGGCTCTCCGACCGGTTGATGAGCCTGGGGATCCAGCCGGTCGAGCACGCGACCGTCGCCGACGACCAGGCGGCGACGGGCGCGACACTGCGCCGGCTGGCCGCGGCGGCGCCGCTGGTGATCACGACGGGCGGGCTGGGGCCGACGGCCGATGACCTCACGCGCCAGGCGCTGGCGGATGTTCTCGGTGAGCCGCTGGCGATCGATCCGGCCGCGTTGGCCGCGTTGGAGCGGCGGTTTGCCGCGCGCGGGCGGCCGATGTCTCCGGTGCAGAAGGTCCAGGCTTCCCGCCCCGCCAGCGCCGACCTGCTGCCGAACCCGAATGGCACAGCGCCCGGTCTGCACGCCTCCG
>JBGPGM010000361.1:0-3531 GCA_041483855.1 Phycisphaerae bacterium
CCCGGCCAAGGACCTGAGCGAGGTCGAGGCCCAGGCCGAGGCCGCGGCGGCCGACGCCCGCAGGACCGACACGCCTAACCCGGCGACGGTGGAGCGCCTCCGGCGCGATCGCGAGCGGGCGCACACGAGGCTGCGGGTCGTCAGGTCGCTCCGCGCCCGCGGCCTGGCATCCTGAGCAACTTCCCTCGCTCGGACGAAAGCCGCGCTCCATCCGCGCCGATACATCGGCCGAGGTTTGTCGCCGCCCACGACGGCAGCGGCGGGCCACCCGAACCATCGGCCATGGCGCCCGCCAGGCCGCCCAAGCAGCCCTTACTCCCGAGGCACTTGCAACCGTGTCCTCGCCGGCGGTCCGCTCCAAGGCGCACCGCCGGATTTTCACCGGCTTGAACCCGAGCCCCAAGCCCCGAACGCGGTCACACCCGCTTGGACATCGCCCGCGCGATGTCCCGGTCCGACTCGCGCCTGGCGATGCTCTGGCGCTTGTCGGCGCGCGACTTGCCCATGGCCAGCCCGATAAGCACCTTGGCCAGGCCGTTCTTGAAGTACATCTTCAGCGGCACGATCGTCAGGCCCTTGGCGTCTACCTGACGGAACAGCTTCGTGATCTCGCGCTTGTGGGCCAGCAGCCGGCGGGTGCGTGTCGGGGCGTGCTGGTGGGCCCCGGCCGGGGCGTACTCGGCGATGTTCACGCTGTGCAGCCACATCGACGGCGGGGAATCCTCCACGCGCACGTACCCCTCGCCCAGCGACACCTTGCCGTCGCGCACCGACTTGACCTCGGACCCCACCAGCATGATCCCGGCCTCGAGCGTGTCGAGGATGGCGTAGTCGTGGCGCGCCTTGCGATTCTCGATCGTCGGCCCCTCGGACCCGGCTTGTGCCTTCTTCTTGCCCATGGTCCCGCGCCCCGCCCCACTCCCCCCTACTACTCGAACTTCACGCGGTTGACCACCGCCCCGATCCGTTCGATCTGTACCGCCACCTCGTCCCCATCATTGAGGAATACGGGCGGGGTCCGCGCCATGCCCACGCCCGACGGCGTGCCCGTCAGGATCACCGTACCCGGCAGCAGCGTTGTGCCGCGGCTGAGTTCGCTCACCAGCGTGGGCACGTCGAAGATCATGTCGGCGGTCGTCGAGTCCTGCATGACCTGGCCGTTGACGCGCGTCGTGATCCGCAGCGACCCGGGGTCGCCCACGTCGGACGCGGACGCCACCGCCGGGCCGAGCGGGCAGAACGTGTCGAACGACTTGCCGCGGCAGAACTGGCCGCCGGAGCCCTTCTTCTGCCACCAGCGGGCGGAGACGTCGTTGGCGGCCGCGTAGCCGAGCACGTACTCCAGGGCGCGCTCCCTGGGCACGTCGCGGGCGGCCCGGCCGACGACGACGGCCAGCTCGCCCTCGAAGTCCACCTGGTCCTGATCCTGGCAAACCCTGGGCACGACGATGTCGGCCCCCGAGAGGCACGCGGCCATGGGATTCTTCGTAAAGACGACCGGCCGGTCGGGGACCGGCGAGCCCTGCTCGTGCGCGTGCTGGGCGTAGTTCAGGCCGATGCCGATGATGTGGCGCACGGGCAGGGCCTCGGCGCCCGGGCGCAGGATGCTCACACCAAACTCGGTCTGGGTCAGTCGCATGGGCCAAGCATAAGCACGCCGCGCCCGGTGACCGGCCCGGCTGGCCCGCGCCGCCGCGTCACACTCGTCCGGGCGCCGGGGTTTACCAGCCGCCGCTGCGGCGTCCCCCACCCCCGCCACCACCGCCGAAGCCGCCGCCGCCGGGGCGGGCCTCCTTGGGCTTGGCCTCGTTGACGGTCAGGGGCCGGCCGTCGAGGTCCTTGCCGTTGAGCGCTTCGATGGCGGCGCGGCCTTGGGTGTCGTCGGACATCTCGACGAACCCGAACCCGCGCGAGCGCCCGGTCTCGCGGTCGGTAATGATGCGGGCGCCGGTCACCGTGCCGAATGCGCCGAACGCCGACTGGAGCCCCTCCTCAGTGGTCTTGAACGAGAGATTGCCGACGTAGATGTTCACCCTGCGAACCTCACCCGATCGCTTCACCATCCGGACGTGACTCTTCGGGCAAGACTCGCGTCGGACCGACGGTCGCCGGAGCACTGTTGCCCGTGCCGGCCGCGCACGCCGCGGGGGTCCGCGGCGGCGCGCCGAGTATATCCGATGGCCCGATGAGGCGTGCAAGTCGGGAAGCGCGGTGCGCGGCGGGAGTCTCAACGCGAAGGGTGCGAAAGGGGAGCGAAGGGCGCGAAGAAGAGAGGCCGCGGTCCGCCGGAGGAGGGGGCGGGCGGGGCGCGGGAGGAGGGGCGAAGGAGAGCGGGGTAGTGGGAGTTGTTGCGGGCGGATCGGGAGGAGGGGAGGATGTGCCGGCGCGCCCGGCACCGATCGCGGAGGAACCGCCATCGGTGGCACGTCCGGTGCCACCTGGTGCCACCCCGCCACGGGAATGGATTCTTGGTGCCGGCCGCCGGGTCCTACCTGGTCCGTTCCTGGATCTTGGTGACAAGGGCCTGAGCCACCTCGGTCCTGGTCGGACCGGCGCTGACGGCCAAGTTGGTCATTGTATCTCCGTTCTTGTCCAGCGTGATATCGACGGTCGTCCCATCGGCGGTCTTGGCGGTGACCAGGCCCTTCATCGTGTCCACGGCCTTCTTGGTCACGGTGAACTTCATCGCGTCCACCGCCCACAGCGCCGCGTCGTAGGAGCGCTGCAACGGCGCCGAGAGCGTGGTCGACATCGTCCCGGTCACGGCGTTGGTCTTCACATCCGAGCCGCCCTTGGCCGCCGATGGCGAACTGGAGCACGCCGCCGCCAGAATCATCGGGACTGCCGCCAACACCCACGTGAGATTCTTCATTGGAAGATTCCTGATCCAGAGCCCGCCGCCGAGCGCAACGCGCGTTGCGCACCGGGACCGGTGATTATTGCACCTCCGCGTGCGGCGGGCTAGCGAGGTGTGGGACCAGGCGCTGGGGTTGCCGGAGTTTCGATGGCAGGATGGACGCGGTTCGTTCTCGGTGAGCGCGTCGAACCCTGACGCGGTGCGCGCCTCCATCGCGAACCAGGCGGAGCGTGGCTCGCGGCGGGCGGTCACGGCTCCGGTTGCTGCTTCGGCGGTCGCGGCTCGTTGATCACGGCGTCGAAGCCGCGGGCGTTGTACCTCAACGCCCCGATCGAGCCGTTCGCCGGGTCCACCTTGCCGCCATCGTCCTTGCCGTCGGAGCCGGTGCTGTAGAGCAGGTAGGCCCACCCGGCGGGGTCCTCGCCGGGGGCCAGGGCGCGGTAGCAGAACGGCTTGCCGGAGAAGGGGTCAAGGGGAAGATCGCTCAGGACGGCGGGGACGAGTTCGGAAAGGTCCTTGGGGTATGCGCCGTGCTCGGCCCTGAAGGTCTCCAGGGCCAGCATGAGGCGCGTGCCGGCGAGGGACGTCCGAAACTGGTCGTCGGAGGCCAGCGCCATGCCAAACGCGGGCGACAGCAACTGGAGCAGAACGAACCCTCGCGGTAGTCTTGAGAG
>JBGPGM010000362.1:0-3531 GCA_041483855.1 Phycisphaerae bacterium
AACGGCTTCACCCAGTCATGCACGCGCTTCAACTCCTTCGCGTCGAGCCGGTATAGGCGTTGCTGGCCCTGCTTGGCCGCCGACACGATCCCGACTCGGCGCAGCACGCCCAGGTGCTTCGACATCGCCGGCTGCGGAATTCCCAGGGCCACCACCAGCGCCCCCACCGCCTGCGCCCCGCCGCGCGCCAGCACCTCGACGATCTCCCGCCGCCGCGCCTCGGCGATCGCGTTGAAGACGTCGGTGGTAGTGGCCGCACGTGCCATCGCCCCAGTATATGCCCATATGGGCATATGTCAATCCGGCACGAGACGGGCCCGCCGGCGAGAGTGCCCGGCCATGCCGATGGATGCCCGACCTGTTCGCACACCGCCCGCCTCCAGCCGGGTATTGTGTACCGGTCGACATACAGCAAGGAATCTAATCATGGCGAAGAACCTCGAAGGAAAAGTCGCAGTCGTCACCGGCGCGTCCAAGGGCATCGGCGCCGCCATCGCCGGTCGCCTGGCGGCCGCGGGCGCCTCGGTCGTCGTCAACTACGCCTCCAGCAGGGAGGGGGCCGAGCGCGTGGTCGCCGAGATCAGCCGCAAGGGCGGCAAGGCGATCGCCGTTCAGGCCGACGCCGCCAGGCAGCCCGACATCCGGCGTCTCTTCGCGGAAACGATCAAGGCCTTCGGGCGGCTCGACATCCTCGTCAACAATGCCGGCGTGTACGAGTTCGTCCCGCTCGAGAACGTCACGCCCGAGCACTTCCACAGGATGTTCGATCTCAACGTCCTGGGTCTGATCCTCACGACGCAGGAGGCGGCCAGGCATTTCGGCCCCGCCGGCGGGAGCATCATCAATGTCAGCTCCGTGGCCGCCACGGCGGCTCCGCCGGGCGCTTCGGTGTACAGCGCCAGCAAGGCCGCGGTCGACGCCGTGACCAGGTCGCTGGCCAAGGAACTGGGACCGCGCAAGATCAGTGTCAACGCCATCAACCCCGGCATGGTTGACACCGAGGGCGTGCACACCGCCGGGTTGGATTCGAGCGATTTCCGCAAGCAGGTCGAATCCCAGACGCCGCTCGGCCGCATCGGTCAGCCGCAGGACATCGCGCCCGCGGTCGACTTCCTGGCCTCGGCGGATTCCGCATGGATCACCGGCGAAACGCTCGATGTCGCGGGCGGGTACCGGTAGCGCCGCATCAGGGGATTCGCGCCCGCCGCTCGACGGTCGTCCGCTCTGCCCTCACCGGCGACGGCGCATGGCCAGCACGCCCGCGGCGCCCAGCAGCCCCGCCGCGCTCGGCGCGGGCACGCTCGTGACGTGAACCGTGAACGAGTAGCCGGGGTCATACTCCGGCGGGCCGATGTAAAAGAACGAGTCCGTCACGTGGTACCTCGGGCTGTTGGGCGCCAGGCCCTGGAGGACCGTCGCGCTGTCCGCGCTCGTGAACCCGAAGTTCGACAGGATCCCGCCCGGCGCCAGGTACGACCCCGGCGACAGGGCGTACCACTCGATCGAATAGCCGTCCGGACTTGGGAGGTGATTGACGATCGCCGTCCACCCCGCCGGCGACGTGATGGCGGCCGGGACGCTGGGCAGGAAGTCCACCCCGGGAATCCACGCGAACCACAGAGTCCCGATCGTCGTCCCGCCGGTGTTGTGGATCGTGATGGCGTCCTGGAACAGCCCGCCACCCAGCGGCTGCGAGAACAGATCGCCCGAACCCTGCAGCTGCGCCCCGGCCGTCCCGGTCAGCGCAAGAAGGCCCAGTCCGAATGCCGCTCGTCTCATGGTCACTCTCCCGGCGCATGACGGTCCGCCCGCGGCGGGCGGGTCGGGGGGCGCCTATCCCCCAGGCTGATGTCCCGCGCCGTCCCTTCCCTTGCAGCCGCGCCGTGATCGCGCCACCGACTTCGCCCACCCTCGGGCGAGGTCGGTGTCCCACATCGCCCAATCCCCCATCCCCCCACTTCCCCAGATTCCCTTTGTTCCCTGCCCGAGCGCGCTGTAGACTGACTCCGGGACCGTTTGGATCCAGGCCGGACGAGGAGGATTGAACACCATGACGTCCGCTAAGACGAGGGCTCACCCAGCGACGCTTCGGCTGTGGCTGGGTGCGATCGGAGGCGCGGCCATGTGCACGTGCATTTTCGCGGGCGTGGCCGCGGGTCAGACGACCCCGCCCGACCGCGGGGAGCGGCCGGATCAGCCCCCCGCACCGCCCCGGGCCATCAAGACCGGACCAGCCGGAACGGTCGGGTGGCCGCGCGCCAATCCGCCGACCTCGCAGGTCAACGTGGACGCCATGGGCAACGACATCCTCGGCGATGCGGGCAACGAGCCTTCGATCGCGGTGGACCCGACCGCCCCCAACCGCATGGTCATCGGCTGGCGCCAGTTCGACAGCATCAACTCCAACTTCCGCCAAGCCGGGCACGCCTACACCCGCGACGGCGGCCGAACCTGGACCAATCCCGGCGTCCTCGACCCCGGCATCTTCCGCTCGGACCCGGTGGTGCGGGCGAACTCGGTGGGGACGTTCTACTACCTGAGCCTGACCAGCGACTTCTCGTGCCAGATCTTCCGCTCCTTGGACGCCGGCGCCACCTTCCCGGTCAACTACCAGGCATACGGCGGCGACAAGGAATGGCTGGCCATCGACCAGACCGGCCTGGCCAGCGAGGGGTACCTGTACGAGTACTGGAGTTCGCAGTTCTCCCGCTCGGTCTTCGGAGGCCAGACCTGGTCCACCCCCGTCACCGGCACACCCGTCTGGGGCACCATGGCGGTAGGACCGGACGCCACGCTGTACGCGACCGGCGTGCCCAACCCTGGAGGCGGCACCCCGATCCGGCTGGCCCGTTCCACGAACGCGAGCAACGGGGCCGTCACGCCGACATTCACCAGTGTCACGGTGAGCCTGGGCGCCGGCCAGCGCTTCAGCGTCGCCGGCGGCCCCAACCCCGGCGGCCTGCTCGGCCAGGTATGGGTCGATGTGGACCGCTCCAACAGCCCGCGCCGCGGGTGGGTCTACGTTCTGTGCGCCGTCGGCCCGATTGGCACTGATCCGTGCGAGATCAGGTTCGCCCGATCCACCGACGGCGGCCTGACCTTCAGCGCCCCGGTCCGCGTCAACAACAGCACGGCCGGCCCCAACGACTGGCAGTGGTTCGGCACCATGGGCGTGGCCCCCAATGGCCGGATCGACGTGGTATGGAACGACACGCGCAACAGCCAGCAGGCCGCGGTGTCTCAGCTGTACTACGCCTCGTCCAGCGACGGCGGTACGACGTGGACCGGCAACATCCCCCTCGGCCCGCCGTGGAACAGCACCATCGGCTGGCCCAACCAGAACAAGATCGGCGACTACTACGACATCCATTCGGACCTCGTCGGCGCCGACGTCGCCTACGCCGCAACCTACACCGGCGGCCAGGACGTCTACCACGTCCGCATCGGCGACTACGACTGCAACGGCAACGGAATCTCGGACGCCCAGGAGATCGCGGCCAACCCCGGCCTCGACTGCAACCACAACGGCAT
>JBGPGM010000363.1:0-3512 GCA_041483855.1 Phycisphaerae bacterium
ACGGCAGGGCGGTGGCCTCGGAGGTGGCGCGGGCGACGGCCAGCGACACGCCGAGCATGGCGTTCGCGCCCAGTTTCGACTTGTTCTCGGTTCCGTCGATCTGGTTCATCACCAGGTCGATCATGACCTGCTCGCGCGCGTCCATCCCCTCCACCAGCGGCGCGATCCGCTCCGTCACGTTCGCCACCGCCTTGAGCACCCCCTTGCCCTGGTACACCGACTTGTCGCCGTCCCGAAGCTCCACCGCCTCGTTCTCGCCCGTCGATGCCCCCGACGGCACCGCCGCGCGCCCCATCACCCCGGAGGTCAGCCCCACCTCCACCTCCACCGTGGGATTGCCGCGCGAATCCAGGATCTGCCTCGCGTGGACCACCTCGATCTCGAATGCCATCGGCCTGCCCTCGCGTCGGTCCCGCCCCGCCTTCCCGCTCACCCAGCCCCACCGCCGCGCCCATCATAACCCCGCCCCGGGCCCGGCACCGTCTCGCTCCCCCGCGCGTCCACCCCCGGTGCGGCGTATTCTTGAAGGATCCGGCGTCGGCCCTCAGAGGATTTCCATGCCCAGCACAGCGGACGGATTCAGCACCCGCCTGAGCCGGCTCAAGGCCGACCTGATCAGCCAGAGCCGGCGCGTCCAGGCCCTCATCGAGGCCGCCTTCGACGCCGCCTTCGCCCGCGACATCGCCCAGGCCAACCGCGTCATCCAGATGGACGAGGCCATCGACAAGGTGGACATCGACATCGAGAGGGCCTGCGTCCAACTCCTAACCGACGCCACCACCGCCGGCGCCCACCTGCCCCCCAACGACCTGCGCATGGTCCTGACCATCGTCAAGGTCAACAACGAGCTCGAACGCATCGCCGACGCCGGCGTGGGCATCGCCGAGGAAGTCTCCACCCTCTACGCCCTGGGCTCGCCCCTGCCCGACACCTTCCGCGTCATGGCCAACAGCGTCATCGGCATCCTGCGCGACGCCGGCACCTCCCTGGACCGCATCGACGGCGAACTGGCCAAGGTCGTCTTGGCCAGCCAGGACGCCGTCGAAGAGTTCAAACGCGCCATCCTCATGGACGCCCAGACCCAGGTCGCCTCCGGCGCGCTCTCCGCCAAGCTCGCCTCCGTCCTCCAGGAGATCGCCACCCTCTGCGAGATCATGGCCAGCCACTGCACCAACATCGCCGAGCAGGTCCTCTACGTCGCCAGCGGCGCCATCGTCCGCCACACCGGCGGCCACTGGCAGCAGGTCAAACTCCCCTCGTAATCTCACACCCCCGCCGGCGCGCCCCTGTGCTCGCGGCAGATCTGCCCCAGCGCCCCGCAGGCGTAGCGCACATCCGCCTCCGTCAGGAACGGACCCACGCTCAGCCGCGTCGCGCCCGCCGCCGCGCCCTCGCCCCCTCCCGTCTTCAATGTCCGATGCGCCAGAGGCGCACAGTGCAGCCCCGCGCGAGTCAGCACGCCGAATGGCTCCTCCAACAGCCCCGACAACTCCGCCGGCGACAACGACTCGTGGACCACCGAGAACACGCCCACCCGGCGCGCCACCTCCGTCGGCCCCAGCAGCCTCAGCCCCGGCGCCGCCTCCTCCGACAGCAGCCCCTCCAGCATCACCCCCATCAGCCGCTCCTCGTGCCCCCTCAGCGCCGCCACACCTCGCTCCAGAATCCATCCCACCGCCTCCGACAGCCCCACGATCCCCATCGTGTTGTGCGAGCCCGCCTCGTACCTGTCCGGCATCGACCGCGGCTGCGTGTCCTGCTCCGACGAACTTCCCGTCCCGCCCTCCCGCACCGTCCGCACCCGCTCCTCCATCCCCGGCCGCAGGTACAGCCCGCCCGTCCCTTGCGGCCCCATCAGCCCCTTGTGACCCGGGAACGCCAGCAGGTCGATGTTCATCGCCCGCACGTCGATCGGCAGGTGCCCCGCCGACTGCGCCCCATCCACCAGGTACATCACCCCCGCCGCGCGGCACGCCTTCCCGATCTCCGCGACCGGCTGGATCGTCCCCGTGACGTTGCTCGCGTGGCTCACCGTCACCAGAACCGTCTCGGGCCGGATCGCCCGGCGCACTTCGTCCGGGTCCACCACCCCCGTCGCCGGGTCCGCCGGCACAAGCGTCTGCTCCACACCCTCCTCCGCCAGCGCGTTCGTCGGGCGCAGCACCGAGTTGTGCTCCATCCACGTGGTGACCACGTGCACGCCGCGCCGCGGCTGCGACGCTCGCCGCTGCCCAACCGCGCCCTTGATCGCCAGGTTCAACGCGTCCGTCGTGTTCAGCGTGAACACCACGTTCTCCGGCCTCTCCCCGTTGAACAGCCGGCAGAGCCGTTCCCGGCAACGCCACACCAGCTCCGCGGCCTGGCGCGCCTCCGCGTACGCCCCGCGCCCCGGCGAGCCGATGTGCGTCGCGAACCGCACCATCGCCTCCAACACTACCGCAGGCTTGGGAAAACTCGTCGCCGCGTTGTCGAAGTACCGGCGCGCCGGCTTGGATTCACTCACGCTCATGTACCCGAATCCTACGCGCCCCTCCCTCTCCCCTTCGCGCCCTTCGTCCCCCTTCGCGCCCTTCGCGTTAAAAAAACGGCTCCTGGGCGCCCGTTGTCATCCGGCCTTCGCCGCCTTATAGAACGGCAGCTTCACCACTCGGCCCTCCAGCACCGCCCTGCCCGTCTCGACCTGCACGCCGGTCCCCTCGCCCGTCAGCGCCTGGTCCACGAACCCCATCGCGATCGGGTGCCCCAGCGTCGGGCTCGGGCATCCGCTCGTCACGACGCCCACGTCCCTGCCGCCCACCTTGATCGTCATTCCCTGCCGCGCACTCCGCTTGCCGTCGATCGCGATCCCCGCCAGCCGGCGCGCCGGCCCGCCCCCTTGGTGCGTCGCCTTGAGCGCGGCCATCCCTACGAACGCCTCGCCGCGCTCGTCCTGGTCCTTGTCCAGGCTGATCGCAAAGTCCACCCCGCACGACAGCCCGTTGATCTCCTCCCCGAGTTCGTGCCCGTACAGCGGCATCCCCGCTTCCATCCGCAGCGTGTCCCGCGCCCCCAGCCCCGCCGGGCGCACCAGCGCGCCCGGCTCATCCATCCGCACGTCCTTGAGGATCAACTTCATCGCCATCGACACCGCCGACGCCGGCAGGATCACCTCCACCCCGTCCTCGCCCGTGTACCCAGTCCGGCTCACGATCAGCTTCATGATCAGCAGGTTCTTCACCGCGAACCGGTACCGCTTGAGCGCCGGGATCTCCTTGCTGAAACCCGAAACCAGGTCCATCACCCTCGGGCCCTGCAGCGCCACCATCGCCGTGCTCACCGTCTGGTCGTCGATCCTGGCGGTCAGGTCGCCCGCCGACCGCACCTGCTCGAAGTGTCCCAGCAGTTTCTCGCGGTTGCTCGCGTTGACCACCACCAGGAAATCGTCATCGTCCAGCTTGTAGACGATCACGTCGTCCCGCACGCCCCCCGCCTCGTTGCACACCAGCGAATACCGGCACTGCCCCGCCTGCATG
>JBGPGM010000364.1:0-3506 GCA_041483855.1 Phycisphaerae bacterium
CGTCCACGAGATCCCGCCCGCCAGCCCGGTGCCCAGCGCCTTGAGCGCCGCCTCCTTGGCCGCGAAGCGCGCGGCGAGTTTCTCCGCCGCCCGCCGGTGGGGCGCGGCGTACTCCCGCTCGTCGGGCGTGAAGCAGCGCTGCAAGAAGTGCTCGCCATGGTCGCGCAGGATCTGCGAGATCCGGGTGACGGAGACGATGTCGATGCCGTGGCCGACGATGCGCATCGGGGATGCTCGGGAGGGTGTCTGCGGCGCGGATCATCGCCGATAGACACGGATCAGGAATCGGACTTGCGCCTGGCGCTGCGGGCGGCCTTGTTGTGGCCCTTGGTGTCAGACGTGGGCTTCGGTGCATCGCCGGTGGGAGGCGGCTTGGCGGGCTCGGCCGACCCCTTGGGCGCGGCGGGCGCGTCGGGCTTGGGCGAAGCCGCCTTGGTCTCGCTCTCGGCGGACTTCTTGTAGGCGTCGGAGCGGTAGTCGGTCTGGTAGAACCCGGACCCCTTGAAGAGCACGGCCGCGCCCGTACCGATGAGGCGCTCCAGCGCGTTCTTGCCGCAACGCGGGCACTTGCGCTTCGGGCCGTCCTTCATCGACTGGAACAGTTCGAAGCGGTGGTCGCAGGCGTTGCACTTGTATTCGTATGTTGGCATGTGGGGAGGCGGAGCGAGCGGGTAGAGTCGGGCAGCGATCAGGCGCGGGCAGGCCACCGTGGCGTGCTACGGCGGCGAGGGCTCCTCGGGTGTCACGGCGACCTTCGCCGGGCGGATCACGCGCTCGCCGAGCAGGTAGCCGACCTGCAGCGTCCTGGCGATCCGCCCGGGCCCGAGACCTTGGGCCGGTTCGTGCATGATCGCCTCGTGCTGCTTGGGGTCGAAATCGGCGCCCGGTTCGGGGTTGATCAGCGAGATCCCATGCACCTCCAGGGCGCGGAGCAGTTGACCGCGGATGACCTGGATGCCGTCGAGGATCGACGACGCGCCGGGATTGGCGCTCGCCTGGTTGAGAGCCAGGTCGAAGTTGTCCAGGACCGGGATAATCGAATGCAGCACGGCGGTGACGCCCTGGCGCCGGGCCTCCTGCTCGCTCTGGAGCGACCGGCGTTGGAAGTTCTGGAAGTCCGCCAGCGCGTGCTTCCACTTGTGGTCGGCCGCGTCACGCTCGGCGGTGAGCTGGTCGATCAGCGCGCCCGTATCGTCCGGGCCGAGGTTCTTGGGCTCGAGCGCCGGCGTGCCCGACCCGGCCTGTGGCGGCGGCACGGACGCGCCGCCTTGGCCCTCGGGTTGCTCCGGCTTGTTCTTTCGCGTGAACATGGGCTCACCTGGGTTCACCCTGCGAAGGTGTCCTTGATCTTCTTCCAGAACCCCTGGCTCTCGGGGAGCACCTCGTGGTTCTCGGTGGCCGCGAACTCGCGCAGCAACCGTTCCTGCTGCGCCGTCATCTTCCGGGCGATCTCGATCTTCGTGATGACGACCATGTCGCCTCGCCGCTTGGTCGACAGGTCGGGCAGCCCCTGGGCGGGGAGGCGGAAGAGGGCCCCGTGCTGGGTCCCGCGCGGGATGGTCAGTTTATGGCGGCCGTCGATCGTGGGGACCTCGACCTCCGCCCCCAGCGCCGCCTGCGTGAACGAGATCGGCATCTCCATGAGCAGGTGCTCGCCTTCCCTCCGGTACAGGTCGTGCCTGGCCACACGCACGACGACGTGCAGGTCGCCACGGACTCCCTCGCCGCGGGGCGACATCTCCGGCGCCGGCGGCTCCCCCTCGCCGCGGACCCGCACCGCCTGCCCCTCGGCGATCCCCGGCGGGATCCGGACGGCCAGTTTGCGTTCCTTGGGCAGCCTCCCCTTGCCGCGGCAGGCGTCGCAGAACTCCTTGACGACGTTGCCGCGCCCGCCGCACGCCGGGCAGGTGGTGACCATGCGGAACATGCCGCCCAGGCCGGTCTGCTGGACCTTGCCTTGGCCGTCGCAGGTGCGGCAGCGCACGGGCTTGGTGCCGGGCTTGGCGCCGGAGCCGGAGCACTTGTCGCAGACGTCGAGGCGCGTGAACTCGACGGTGCGCTCGCAGCCGCTGAAGACTTCCTCAAGTGTGAGCGTGACCTCGGTCTCCAGGTCGTAGCCGCGGGCCACCCCCCCCGCAACGCCACTCCGCCCGCGCGGGCCGAAGCCGCCGCCGCCGAAGATGTCGGAGAACATCGAGAAGATGTCCTCGACGTTCATCCGAGTGAAGTCGTGCCCCGCGGCGCCCGCCGAGCGCAGCCCCTCGTGCCCGTACTGGTTGTACCGCTGACGGAGCGCTGGGTCGGAGAGGACCTCGTAGGCCTCGGCGGCCTCCTTGAAGCGGACCTCGGCCTCGGCGTCGTTGGGATTGCGGTCCGGGTGGTACTTCATCGCCAGGCGGCGGTAGGCGCGCTTGATGTCGTCCTCGCTCGCGTCGCGGGCGATGCCGAGGATCTCGTAGTAGTCGCGGGTGGTGGGCATCAGGCAGGCCGCCGGCAGGTGGGATCGGCCTCAAGCATTGCTTTCACGAAGCGAGCCCGGGGTCCCGCGGGCACGGGCTCGGGGGATCGACAAGGACTATCGGCCGGCCAGCCGCCGGCCGGCCAGAGGCCTGGCGACACGGCTCTGAAGAGCCGTGCCTCCGGGCCTACGCCACCGCGCCCGCCACCGGCTCTGTCTCGTCCTTCAGTTCCGTGATGAGCACGTCCGTCGTCAGCATCAGCCCCGCCACGCTCGCCGCGTTGAGCAGCGCCGTCTTGGCCACCAGCGCCGGGTCGATGATCCCGGCCTTGACCAGGTCCTCGTACTGACCGGTCGCGGCGTTGAACCCGAACCCGCCCCTGCCCTCCTTGACCTTCTCGACGACCAGGTCGCCGTCGGCCCCGGCGTTCACCGCGATCTGCTTGAGGCACGACTCCACCGCGTGCAGCACGATGTCGAAGCCGATCTTCTCGTCGCCCTTGGCCTTCTTCTGTGCCGCCACGATCGCGTCCTGCGTCCGCACCAGCGCCACGCCGCCGCCGGGGACGTACCCCTCCTTGGCCGCGGCCCGGGTCGCGTGCAGCGCATCCTCGACGCGGTCCTTCTTCTCTTTCATGGCGATCTCGGTGGCGCCCCCGACGTTGAGGATGGCGACACCGCCGGTCAGCTTGGCCAGGCGCTCCATCAACTTCTCGCGGTCGTAGTCGGAGGTGGACTTGTCGTGCTGGGCCTTGATCTGCTCGGCGCGGGCCTTGATGTCGGCCGACTTGCCGGCGCCCTCGATGATGGTGCAGTCGTCCTTGGTCACGACGATCTTCTTGGCCTTGCCCAGTTCGCTCAGCTCGATCGACTCCAGGCTGCGCCCGAGGTCCTCGGCGAAGAACGTGCCGCCGCTGAGAACGGCGATGTCGGCCAGCATGGCCTTGCGGCGGTCGCCGAATCCCGGCGCCTTGACGGCGCACACCTTGAGCGTGCCGCGCAGCCGGTTGACCACCAGCGCCGCCAGCGCCTCGTTCTCGACCTCCTC
>JBGPGM010000365.1:0-3505 GCA_041483855.1 Phycisphaerae bacterium
GGGGAACGACTTCATGCCGCAGTCGAGGATCATGTAGTGGTCGCCGGGGCCGGTGGGCAGGGCAGCGGTCAGTTTTGCGGCGTCGAAGCGAGCGGGTTCGCCCTTGCCCGCCGGAGGGTGCACGTGCGAGAACACCGCAAAGAGCCCCTCCTTGCCGTCGATCATGTGCTCCGGGCCGGTGAAGCCGCGTGCGGCCAACAGGGCCGACTCGACGCCCATCCGCGTCGCCCAGGGATCGACGGTGTTCTTCATGTTCGTGAGTTTGCCAGCGGTGACCGCGCCGGGGGTGAATGTCCGCGAGGCGCAGATACCGATCGCCTGCACCATCTGCGCGACGCTCAGTCCCAGCACGCGGCCCGCGGCCAGCGGGGCCGCGAAGGCCGTCAGCGTCGCGTGGTGCCAGCCGTACTCACGGATCCCCGGCACGCCGGCCTCGCACAGGCGCATCTCGATCTCGTAGGCGATGATCGTCGCCACGATCAGGTCGCGCCCACCCAGGCCCTTCATCTGGCACAGCGCCAGGGGTCCGGCGATGATGTCGGAGGGGTGACAGGGGTCGGCCTTCCAGTAGATGTCGTTGTAGTCCATCGCCCGGATCATGTGACCGTTCAGCAAGGCCGCGTCGACGGGGTTGGTCCTGAAGCCGGAGACGAAGGCCGTGCAAGGCCCGGCGCCGCTGCCTTCACCGGCCATCTGCCTGTAATGCTCCAGCAGGATCCGCGCGTCCTCCTGCTGGCTCCCGCCCAGCGCGCAGCCGAGCGAGTCGTACCAGAACAACTGGGCCGAGCGAACGGCGGCGGGGCTCAGGCGCTCGAAACTCATCCCGCACGCCCACGCGGCCAGGTCGTGCGACAGGTACCGCTTATCGTCCGTGTGTGCCTTTCCCGCCATCCTTCCGACTCCTTGAGCCGCCCCTGGGGCTGTCGCGCACGGGGGAAGCGTACCGTATGCCAGTCCATGCACGCCCGCGAGCCAGCCGCGGCCACCCGCCGGACAGGAGAGCCCAGATGATTCCGACCGTCGCCATCGCATCGTTCCTTGCGACACTGGGCGCGTTCGGCAAGCCTGATGCCGCGCCGTGCCAGGACCCGCCGGCCGTCACGCTCACGCGTGCACCCGAGCGCGGCCTCCAACCGCAGGTCGCGACCGGCCCGGACGGCGCACTCTGCCTGCTCTACTTCAAGGGGGAGCCCGCCGGCGGAGACCTGTTCTACGTCAAGCGCGACCCGGCCAGTCCGGGGTGGTCGGCGCCGCTTCGCGTCAACTCGGAGCCGCGCACCGCCGTGGCCCTCGGCACGATCCGCGGCGGGCAGATCGCCCTCGGGCGCGACGGGCGGGTGCACGTCGCCTGGAACGGAGCGAATCCGAGCCAGAAGGCCGGGGTCCCGTTGGCGCCGAAGGGCGACGGAGCAACCAAACCCGCTCATCCGCCCGGCGCGCCGATGCTCTATACCCGGCTGGCCGCCGATGGCAAGTCCTTCGAGGCGCAGCGCGACCTGATGACCTCAACATTCAACCTCGACGGGGGCGGCGCGTTGGGGGCGGACTCCCGTGGCAACGTGTACGTGGCGTGGCACGGCGCGGACGCGGCCGGAGCGGACAAGGGCGAGGCGGGCAGGCGCGTGTGGCTGACCAGGTCGAGCGACGACGGGGCTACCTTCCTGCCCGAGGCGGCCGTCTCGCCCGCCGGCACGGGCGCCTGCGGCTGCTGCGGCATGTCGGGCGCGGCCGACAGCGCCGGGCGCCTGTTCCTGCTGTACCGCACCGCCACCGGCGGCCAGCAGCGCGACATGCTCCTGCTCGCCTCGAATGACGGCGGGGCGACTTTCACGCCGACGACGGTGAACCGCTGGCAACTGGCGGCGTGCCCGATGACGAGCGCGGCTATCACCGGCGCGTCGGACTTGACCGTCGTCGCGTGGGAGACGAAGGGCCAAGTGTTCCTTGCCCGGGTCCAGGCCGGCGCGACGGTCTTGCGCCCGGCAGGCGCGCCGGGGGACGCCTCGACGCGCAAGCATCCGCGCGTGGCCGTCAACTCACGGGGCGAGGTCCTGCTCGTCTGGACCGAGGACACCGGTTGGAACCACGGCGGGTCCATCGCCTGGCAAGTCTTCGATCCGCACGACCATCCGATCGCAGGGACCAATGGGCGTGCGGCGGGATTGTCGGCCTGGAGCTTCGCGGCCGCGGTGGCTCGGCCGGATGGGTCGTTCGAGATCCTGTATTAGCCGGGTTCACCCCCATTTGGGCCAAGGTGTTTCCCGTGGGGGAGGACGCCGGCTGAGTGCCGCGAATCCATGCGTGCAATAGAACCGCCAGCGGGCGCGAGCCTTATAGAAGGTGGGACGGCGAGCGCACATGGCCCACGCGTGACGTGAATCTCTCGGACCCGCAAGGAGGCCGCCATGCCGCAAGGGAAGCGATTCGAACGCACGATCGAGGCGCTCACGGTGCTGGCGTGCGTGGCTCTGCTCGTCATCGACAAGTACATACCCTTGGAGGCCGCGGTCGGGGTTCTGTACGTGCCGATTGTCGTGCTGTCGCTGATGTCGCGCCGGGCGCGGTTTGTTGTATTTACGGCTTGCCTGGCCACGGTCTTCACCGGGCTGGACTATTTCATCTCGGCGGACGGCGGGAGCAAGGTGTGGGCGGTGTTCGATCGCGTTGCCGCGATGGTCGCCATCTGGTTCAGCGTCGCGCTGGGCCTGCGGCGCCTGTGGGCGGAGGACTCGCTGCTGCGCAGCCTGAAGATCGAGCGCCTGCTGCGGCGCGAACTGGACCATCGCGTGCGCAATAACCTGGCGTTCATCTCGGCCATGGTGGACCTGACCAGCGAACCCGCTTCGACGACCAAGGAACGCTTCGCCCGGACGATGAAGGAGAAGGTGAGGGGGATCGCGGCGGTTCACGACCTGCTCTCCCGGCGGCGATGGGCACCGGTGGAACTCAGGGACCTGCTCGGGGCGCTGGCGCCGCGTTCCGATGCACCCTTCTTCACGGCCGAGGGCCCCGAGGTCCTCGTGCCAGCCGAGTACGTCATGCCGCTGGGCATGGTGGTGCACGAGTTGATCCTCAACAGCGCCAAGCACGGCGCCCTGGGTTCCCCGGACGGGCGCGTCGAGGTCCGCTGGACCGTCCAGCCCGCGGGGGCGGGGGCCGGACGGCGGCTGGAGTTCTGCTGGCAGGAATCCGATGGCCCGAGCATTACCTCGTACCCGAAGCGCGGGCGCGGCACCGAACTGATCGAGGAGTTCATCCGCGACGTGCTCGGCGGCGAGATCGACATGGCCTATCCGCAAGGGGGTGTCTTCCACCGGTTCTCGCTGGACCTGGACAGGCCGCCGACGGAGCCGGTGGTCGCGGCCCCAGCGCTGGCCGCGGCCTCGGCCTGACTGGGCGCCCCCCCCCGGTCAACCCGCCCCCGACGGGCCGGCCCGAGTGGCCGGAGGCCGGTCGAGGTAACTGGAGTAGTCCGGCAGGCGGCGTGCATAGGGGCCGGTCATCA
>JBGPGM010000366.1:0-3503 GCA_041483855.1 Phycisphaerae bacterium
GTCGCGTCCCCGGCCGACCGTTGTTGTCGGTGTAGAACCGGATCGTGAACCCGGTGGTGTGCCCCTCCTGCCCCGGCGGCGTGGCGTAGCCGCCCCAGAAGAGCACCTGGTTGATCGTCCACGTCGTCTGCCCGGCGAAGTTGTCGGCCACCTCGCTGAACCACCCCAGACCGCCCGGGTTCCGCGCATCCTGCGAGGACAGTCCGCCGAACGAGTTGACCGGGTCCTGCCGGTACAGGTCCGTCTGCCCCAGGCAGACCTGCGTCGCACCCGCGACGACCGCCCCTGCCGCCACCGCCGCGCCAATCAAGAATCGCATCGAACGCTGGATCATGGCTGTGCCTCCTCTGCCCACGCCCTCCTCCCCAGGGACCGCCACGGGCAACCCTACCACACGGCGCGCCGATCTCCAAGGCTGTTCCCGCGGATTGCCGCGCGCAGCACCCCCCGCCGTCGTGTCAATCCGCGATCAGCTGCGTACGTTGCCCTACTCGCTCGCCTTCACGCGCAGCCCGCGAAGAACGCCGTCAGGAAGTCAAAGAAGTCCTGCGAGTCCGTCGCGCCCGACAGATTGAAGTCGGCGCTGCCGCCGAAGAAGTCGGTCAGGAAAGCGAAGAAGTCCGTGCTGTTGACCGCTCCGTCGCTGTTCCAGTCCGGCGCACACGGCGCGGCCGGCGCTTGCGTCGGCCCGCGCTGGGCCGTCGGCGTCCCCGGCTTGTACAGCCCCAGAGCGGCCGCGGACGCCACCGGCGCCGCGCTGGCGTCGAACCAGAAGTTGTACATCGTCCCCCAACGGAGCGGGTTGGAGAAGGGGTTGAGCACGAACGGTTCCGTCGCCCAGCGCAGCAGCGGCCCCACGCGCACCGCCGTCCACGGCGCGTTGGTGTACCCGTCGTTGTCGGATGGCACCGCGCTGAACCCTATGTTCGTCACCACCGTCGGCGCGCCCACCGGGATCGTCAGCGACCCCACCGCGCGGTCCATGTCGTGGTTGTACAGGGCGTACTCGTAGTGCCACGTCCCGTTGCCGTTGTCCGTCGTCTTCACCGCCAGGATGCACCGCCCGTCGGTCGTCGGCGCCGCTGGGATCGTCGTCCTCGTCGCCCCCGGCCAGGCGTTGATCGTCGGTCCCACCACCGTGCTCCCCTGGTTGAACGCGAACGACCACGTCCCGCCCGGCGACCCGCTGACCGTGACCGGCCGGCGCCCGACTGAGTTCATGTGGTCCGCGTCGTCGTGCGCCACGACCTCCAGTTCCGCGTAGTACACCGCCCCCGGGTTCCGCGTCGGGTCGAGGTCCGCGTCGCGGATCGCCAGCCGGCGCTCCACCGGGTTCGTCGCCGGCACGCCCCGCTGGATGTACGACCCCTGGTACGTGAACGCCCCGTTCCACGGGTTGATCTCGTACCGCGGTCCCATGTTCGACTGCGTCGCGTTGGAGGCGGCGCCGTAGGTGTCCGAGCAACCGGGGCCCAGGTGCGATCCGTCGGGGTACGCGATGCACCCCAGCAGGCACGCGTTCGCCTGCGACGCCCCCCACATGTGCTTGACCCACGACTGGCCGATCTGCTGCAAGCGCCCGTTGGCTAGCCGGTACATGTTGAACGAGAAGAAGGGGTGGTGCGGGTTGGGGTTGCCCAGGGTCTCCAGCGGCGTGTCGCCCGCGTTGCACAGCGGCGTGTCGATCGCGCAGCCGATCCGGTCCGCCAATCGCCCGTACTGCCCGAACGTGCCGAGTTCCCCCACCAGCGCGTCCGCTCCCTGCGGCACCGGCGGGTGCGCGTTGCACGACACGTTCAACGTGAACGCGCCGGTCGCCCCGCGCCAACCCGCCACGCGGATCACGTACGCCGTCCCCGCCGTCGCCGCCACCGCCACCATCGACGAGGTCGCGCAGGAATCGTCGTTGCACGCCAGTTCGTTGGCGCTCGTCCCCGGGCAGGCGCTGTGCAACGACACCACCGTGTCGTAGGTCGATCCGCACGTGTCCACCCGCAGCAGGCAGTCCTCCGTCGGCGTGACCCTGTACCACACGTCCGCACTCGCAGCCGATTCCCCGCACGACGCCGACCCGTCGTTGGTCGCCCCGACCGTCGTGCCCGTGTACGTTCCCGGCGTGACCACCAGCGCGCTGGCGCAGGTGTCCGGCCCCGGCGTCGTACACGGCGGGACCCCCACGCTGAGCGTGAACGCCCCCACCGCCCCGTTGTACCCCGCCACGCGGATCCAGTAGCTCGTCCCCGCCGCGGCCGTCAGCAGCACCTGCGATCCGTTGCCGCACGAGTCGTCGTTGCAGACGATCTCGTTGGCCGCGGTCCCCGGGCACCCCGTGTGGATCGACAGCACGGTGTCGTAGGCGCTGCCGCAGGTGTTGACGTTCATCAGGCACGACTGCGGGGCATTGAAGCGGAACCACACGTCGGCGCTCGCCGCGGCCAGGCCGCAACTGCACGACCCGTCGTTGGTGGCCCCGACGGTGGTGCCCGAGTAGGTTCCGGTGCCGATGACGGTGGCCGAGGAGCAGGAGTTGGACTGGGCGATGGCGGCGGGCTCGCCGACCATGCCGACCGCCGCGCCCGCGCCCAGCGCCGCCGCCGCCATCCCGACCGACCGGATTCGCTTGACCACGTGCAGGCTCCTTGTGTGAGTCTGGCCGACAGCGTACCGGGGTGTGGCGCGTGCTACAAGATGAATCGGGGTCCGAGGCCGCGGGGGGATCGGCCCGCTTTCCTCCGGGGAGAGGGGCACGTGGCTCACGGGCAGCCCGCGAAGAACGCGGTCAGGAAGTCGAAGAAGTCCTGCGAGTCCGTCACCCCGTTCATGTTGAAGTCCGCGTGCCCCGCGAAGAAGTCCGTCAGGAAGTCGAAGAAGTCCTGGCTGTTGACGGCTCCCGAGTGGTTCCAGTCGGCGCGGCACTCGCAGATGTCGGGGATGCCGTTGTGGTTGGCGTCCACCAGCGTGCCGGCGGCGATCTCGCAGGAATCGAGGATGCCGTTGTGGTTGCAGTCGAGGCCGGGGTTGGCCGCGATCTCCTGGGCGTCCGAGATCCCGTTGCCGTTGCAGTCGTCATCGCCGACGCGCAGGAAGTAGACATCCTGCTCGCCGTTGTAGGTGGCGGCGTAGGCGAGCGACACGCCTAGCAGGTCGGATTCCTGGTCGTAATAGTCGCCGATCTTGTTCTGGTTGGGCCAGCCGATGGTGCTGTTCCAGATGGGGCCGAGGGGAACGTTGGGGGACCAGGTGACGCCCTCGTCGAGCGAGAAGGAATAGAAGAGCTGCGAGAGGCTGGAGTTGTTGGTGTTGCGGGTGTCGTTCCAGGTCACGTCGATACGCCCGTTGGGGGCGACGGACATGGAAGGGAACCATTGCCAGTGCGTCGGGCTGAGCGCATCGTCGTTGACGCGGACGGGGGCGGACCAGGTCGAGCCCTGGTCGGTGCTGCGGGCGAACATGATGTCGGCGGGGTCGGTGCCGGAGGGGTTGATGTTGGCGCAGACGTAGAC
>JBGPGM010000367.1:0-3499 GCA_041483855.1 Phycisphaerae bacterium
ACCTGGGTCCGGCCAGAGACGTGCGCCCCGCCGAGGACGTGATGCACCTGGCCGAGGTGTTCATCGGGGTGTGCATTGGGTCGGTCACGTTCACCGGGTCGGTGGTAGCGTTCGGCAAACTGCAGGGGCTGATCTCGGGCCGGCCGCTGCTGATCCCGGGGCGGCACCTGATCAACTTGGCGCTGCTGGCGGCGACGATCTGGCTTGCCGTGCGGTTTCACCTGGCCGGCTCCCACCCGGAAACGGGCGGGCTGACGCCGCTGCTGGCGGCGGTGGCGCTGACAGGCCTGTTCGGCGTGCATTTCGTCCTGGCCATCGGCGGGGCCGACATGCCGGTGGTGGTGTCGATGCTCAACAGCTATTCCGGCTGGGCGGCGGCCGCGGCGGGGTTCATGCTGGACAACGACCTCCTGATCATTACCGGCGCGCTGGTGGGAAGCAGCGGGGCGATCCTGAGCTACATCATGTGCCGCGGGATGAACCGATCGTTCATCAGCGTGATCCTGGGGGGGTTCGGGACGGAGGGTGGCACGCCCGCGGGGGGAGCGGGCGGCGCACCGGCGGGAGCGGTGCGGTCGATCGACGCGGCGGGTGCGGCGCGCCTGCTGTGCCAGACGCGGACGATCGTGATCGTGCCGGGGTACGGGATGGCGGTGGCGCAGGCACAGCACGCGTTGTCGGAGATCACCAGGCTGCTGCGCGACCGGGGCGCGCGGGTGCGGTTCGCCATCCACCCGGTAGCGGGACGGCTGCCCGGGCACATGAACGTGCTGCTGGCGGAGGCGAACGTGCCGTACGACATCGTCCACGAGATGGACGAGATCAACCCGGGGTTGCACGAGACGGACGCGGTGCTGGTCATCGGCGCCAACGACATCGTCAACCCCAGCGCGTGCGACGATCCGGCCAGCCCCATCGCGGGGATGCCGGTGCTTGAAGTGTGGCGGGCCAAGACGGTGGTGGTGATGAAGCGGGGGATGGCCAGCGGCTACGCCGGCGTGGACAACCCGCTCTTCTACCGGGAGAACACGCTGATGCTGTTCGGGGACGCCAGGAAGAACGTGGATGCGATCCTGGTCGCGATGCGGCTCTGACGAGGACAGGCTGCGGGAGGTCGGGGATACGCGACCCCCCGCCCGAGACCCCGGGAGGATGATCGGATGAGAGAACCACGACCGAGTGGGGGTGGGGGTGGGCCGGCGGCGACGGACTTCCTGGACCTGGGTTCGCTGCTGAGCGATCAGGAGCGCGCGGTGCAGCAGGCGGTGGCGCAGTTCGTGGATCGGCGCGTGCTGCCGATCATCGCCGATTGCTTCGAGGAGGCGCGGTTCCCGCGCCAACTGGTGCCCGAGATTGCCGGGCTGGGGCTGCTGGGCTGCACCATCGACGGGTACGGGTGCGCGGGGTTGAACAACGTCTGCTACGGGCTGGCGTGCCAGGAGTTGGAGCGGGGCGACTCGGCCCTGCGGAGTTTCGTCTCCGTGCAGAGCGGCCTGTGCATGTACCCGATTTTCGCGTACGGGAGCGATGACCAGAAGCAGCGGTGGCTGCCGGCGATGGCCAGGGGGGACGTGATAGGGTGCTTCGGGCTCACCGAACCACACGGGGGTTCGGACCCCGCGGCCATGAAGACATTCGCCCGGCGCGACGGCGGTGATTGGGTCCTCAGCGGCTCCAAGCGGTGGGTGACGAACGGGACGATCGCCGACGTGGCCCTCGTCTGGGCCCAGACGGACCAGCGGTCGGGCGGGGGAGGGGACGGTGGGATCCGCGCGTTCCTGATCGAGAAGGACACGCCCGGGTTCGAGTCGCGTGAGATCACGCACAAGTTCTCCTTGCGGGCTTCGGTCTCCTCGGAATGCACGCTCGACGGAGTGCGGGTGCCCAGCGGGAACGTGCTGCCGGGCGTTCGTGGGCTCAAGGGGCCGCTGTCGTGCCTCACCCAGGCGCGCTACGGGATCGCGTGGGGAGTCGTCGGCGCGGCACTGGCCTGTTTCAAGGAGGTGCTCGACCATTCGAGCAGCCGCGTGCAGTTCGGGCGTCCGCTGTCGCACACGCAGACCGTCCAACGGCGGCTGGCGGACATGTGCCGGCGGATTTCGACGGGCCAGTTGCTGGCCCTGCACCTAGGGCGGCTCAAGGACATCGCAGGAGGCGGACGGCTGCACCACTCGCAGGTCTCGCTGGCCAAGTGGAATAACTGCCGGATGGCGCTGGACGTGGCGCGGGACGCCCGGGACCTGCTCGGGGCCGGCGGGATCACGATGGACCACTGCTCGATCCGGCACATGCTGAATCTGGAGAGCGTCGTCACCTACGAGGGGACGGAGACGGTGCACGAACTCGTGGTGGGGCGCGAACTGACGGGCCAGAGCGCATTCTGAGGGTGGCCGGCTCGCCGCGGGCATCGCGGCACCCCCTACCGTCGATCGATGACGACCTGGCCTCGCGCGATCACGACGACGACGTGCCGCAGATTCGCCACGTCCGTCAGCGGGTCGCCGCGCAGACACACCAAGTCCGCGCCGAAGCCCTTGTCGATGCGGCCGAGTTCGTCGGCCTTGCCGATGACCTTGGCGGCGACCAACGTGGCGGCGCGCAGGGCCTCGGGCGGGGTCATGCCGGCCTCGACCATCAGCTCGATCTCGCGGGTGTTCGTGCCGTGGGCGAAGACGCCGGCGTCGCTGCCGCAGGCGATGGTGACCCCCACCTCCCTGGCGAGTCGGAATGATTCGCGCGACTGGCGGACGCCGGGCGGCGGGGGCTGGCCGGACTGCCAGCCGGTGTAGCGGGCGATGGCCTCGGCCGCGGCCATGGTGGGGCAGAGCACGACGGCGCGCTCTCGCATCATCTGAAGGGTTTCGCGGGAGGCGCCGTAGCCGTGCTCGATGGTGTTGACGCCGGCCTCGACGGCGCGCCGGATGCCCTCGTCGGTCGTGGCGTGGGCGGCGATGGGCTTGCCGGCGCTGCGGGCCTCGTCGACCGCGGCCTTGAGTTCGTCGAGGGAGAACGTGGTGGTGCTTGGTGAGCCGGGGGCACGTCGATAGTCGGCGTAGACCTTGACCCAGTCCGCGCCGGCCGCAATCTGTTCGCGCGCGGCCCTGCGCACCTCGTCGGGGCCGTTAGCCTCCTGGGCGCCCTTGGGCACGTCCCAGCGGGGGTCGAACCCCGATGGCCCGTAGCACGCCGTCGCGACGATGGCCCGCGTCGAGGCGAAGATGCGCGGCCCGATCATAATGCCGCGAGCCGTGGCGTCGCGCAGGGCCACGTCGGCAAAGCCCGCGCCCTCCGTTCCCAGGTCGCGGATCGTCGTGAAGCCGGCCCCGAGGGTGTCCCTGGCCGCGGCGACGGCCCGGATCGTCCGCAGTTCGAGCGATTCGCGGAGCACCTGGTCGTCCCACTTGGCCTGGTCGTAGGGACGAAGCAGCAGGTGGGTGTGCAGGTCCATCAGACCGGGGATGAGCCAGAGGCCCGCGGCCTCGATCCGCTTGGCGCCGTC
>JBGPGM010000368.1:0-3499 GCA_041483855.1 Phycisphaerae bacterium
CTGGACCTGCTGCTGTTCCTCATCCGGCGCGCGGAGGTGGAGATCACGGACATCCCGGTGGCGACGATCGCCGAGCAGTACCTGGTGTTCCTGGAGCGGGGCGGGGTGGAGTCGATCGACATCGAGCGGGCCGGGGAGTTCCTGGTGATGGCCGCGACGCTGCTGGAGATCAAGTCGCGCATGGTCTCGCCGCCGGACCCGGGATCCGGTGCAGGCGGCGAGGGTGACCAGACGGGAGAGAGCGAGGCGTGGAGCCCTTCAGCGCCACTCGACCCCCGTGCCGAACTCGTGCGCCAACTCCTGGAGTACAAGCGGTATCGCGACGCGGCCCAGCGGCTCGAAGAGCAGCGCGGCCGATGGGAGAGCCGATGGCCCGCCGGCGGCGCAGCGCTCGATCGGATTCCCGTCAGCGAAGCCGCCGAGCGGCTGATGGAGGAGGCCGCGGGCGTCGAACTGGAGGATGTCGAACTCGCGGACCTGATCGAGGCGTTCGCGCGCATCATGGAGACGGTGGACCTGTCGCGCCTGGGCGAGCACCAGGTGGTCATGGACGAGACGCCGATCGAACTGCACGCCGAGGACATCGTGGATTGCCTGCGGCGCGAGGGCGTGGCACGCGGCGGCGAAGCGGACCTGGAGTTCGCGGCCATCTTCGCCGGGCGGACGCGCGCCGAGATGATCGGGCTGTTCCTAGCGATGCTGGAGCTGGTGCGGCAGCGGCGCGTGACGGTGCGGCAGGAAGAAGCGCCGGACGGAGGGGGGGCGCGGCGCGGACGGATCGTGCTCCGCCTGTGCCAGGGGCAGGACACGCCGGCCGAGTAGCAACGAAGGGCGGGCGGTATGGAAGAGCAGGAAGCGGGCAGCACGGCAGGCCGGACAGCGGGGCAGGAGGTCGCGCCGCCGATCAGCCCGTTCGTGGGCCCGGTTCCGGGAAGCCCGGCGGTATGGCCGACAGTGCTGGGGATAATCGCGATCGTATCTGGGGACCCTGGCGGCGTTCCAGGGGATGATGTCGGCGCTCTCGCCCATCGTCCTGGCGCTCCTCAAGCCGGTGCTCGAGCCGCTTCTGTCCAAAGCGCCCTGGAATCCCATCGCGGTGGCGGAGAAATGGCAGGCGTGGAACATCGCCGGAGGGATCCTGACCCTCGGGGTAGCCGTCGTGCTGCTCGTGGGCGGAATCGGGCTCTGCAAGCGGAGGCACGGGGCGGCCAGCACGATGCTGACCTGGGCCGTCCTCAAGATCATCGTCGCGGCGTACGCGTCGGTGTTGGCGGCCCTCATGCAGATGGACATGTTCACCGGCGCGCAGCAGATGAGCACGCCGGGAATGCCGGCCGGGCTGATGCGCGTTTTCGCGTTGTTCGGCGCGGTGTTCGGCCTCGCCTGGGGCTGGCCCTGCCGATCTTCATCCTGGTCTGGTTCACGCGCGCCGGGGTCAAGCAGGAGGTAGCGCGGTGGGCTTGACGGAAACCGTCGTGCTGTCGCGTTCGACCGACCCGGGCGCTGCGGGGCCAGCCGCGGTCATCCCGCGCCAACTCGGCTCCGTCCGCCTGGTCCGCCAGATCGGCGAGGGCGGCATGGGCGTCGTCTGGCTCGGGCACGACGACATGCTCGGGCGCGACGTGGCCGTTAAGTTCCTGCTCAGCGCGGTCGCGTCGATGGACGACCCGGGCGCGGCGACGTTCATCGAGGGGGCGCGAGCGGCCGCGGCCGTGCGCCACCCGGGCCTGATCCTCGTCTACCAGGCGGACCTGATCTCGGGCGTGCCGTACCTGGTGATGGAGTACGTGGCCGGCCCGACGCTGGGGCAGGTGCTCAAGCAGACCGGCGCTATGGGTGTGCCGCCGACGCTGGCGGTGCTGGACGCGGTGTCCACGGCGATCGGGGCACTGCACGACCAGGGGATCATCCACCGGGATATCAAGCCCGCGAACCTGCTGCTGGACGCGGACGCGAAGATCTACGTGACGGACTTCGGCCTGGCCTGCGCGCGCCCGACGGCCGCTGCCGGGGGAGCGGGTCCGGGCAGTGGGGGGGTTGCGGGCACGCCGCCGTACATGGCGCCGGAGATGTTCGACGGGGCCGTGTCGGTGCGCAGCGACGTGTACGCCCTGGGGATCATGGCGTTCGAGCTGCTCACCGACGCCCTGCCGTTCCCCGGATCGCTCGACGAGATCCGCCAGGCGCACAAGAGCACGCCGTTGCCCATCGAGCCGCTGCAACAGCACCAGATCGATCCTGCGCTCATCGAGGTGATCGAGAGGGCGACGCACAAGAACATCCTCTTCCGCTACAAGTCCGCGCGCCATTTCCTCCAAGCGCTCAGGGAAGCCCAGCCAAACGCGGGGATCTGGACCCGTGGCGGGCGTGACCTGTCGGTGCTGGTCGCCAAGTGCCTGGGCGCCCCGGCTGGCGGGCAAGCCCCGGGGAGCACAACCGCCGACGCGGCGACGTACTACGACCTGATCGCGACCAAGGCCAAGGAGCGGCGGCGCGAGAGCGACCTGGTTGTGGAGGCCGCGGCCGCGGGCGCCGGTGCGCCCGTCGCCGTCCCCAGCGAGGGCCAAGGCGTCAGCGTCGGGGCTGCCACGGCAGCGACAGGGGGCGACCCGGCGGAGGGGGCCGGCGCCGAGGCTGCGGCGCGGGGTCAGCCTCAGCGCACGCGCTCGCCCGCCCAGGCCGCGACCGGCCCCGCGCCGCCGACTGCCCCGGGACTTCGTCGGGCCGGTGATCCGGTCTGGCCGCTGGTCATCGGGATCCTCGTGATGGTCCTGAGCGCGTTCGCCATGCTGCACGGGGCGATCGGGTTGTTCCGACCCGCGATCATGGACGTCTTCGACGGCGTCATGCCGTCGAAAGCGCCGAATCCCGCGGCGGTCATGGCCCGCTGGGCTCCTGGGCTGAGGATCTGCGCGGTGGTGACCCTCGGGCTGGCGGGGCTGGCGATGGCCAGCGGGCACGGCTTGCTCCGGTGCCGGCGATGGTCAATAACGACGGCGCTGGCGTGGTCGTGGCTGAAGATCGTGTGGGCCCTGACCTTGAGCGGCGTGGTGCTCCTGATGGGCCAGGAGCAGATCGCCGCGGTGAGTCAGGAGGCCAAGCTGTCGGGGGCGAAGGCCGGCGTTGTGCACCTGGTCCTCGTCTTCGGGCTGCTGCTGCTCACCCTCTGGCGGGCTGCGCTGCCGGTCTTCCTGCTGCTCTGGTTCAACCGCGCCAAGGTCAGGCAGCAGGTGGCGGGGTGGCGTTAGAGTGGGCCGGCGGCGCGTCCGAGTTCCGGGCGGCCGCTTGCGGCGGCACGTCGCGGACGCGATGATCTGCGCCGACGACTGGGACACCGATGCGCTGCAAGACGTGCGACTATTTCCTTTGGAATCTCAAGACGCGCCAATGCCCGGAGTGCGGCTCGCCGTTCTTGCCCAGCCAGTTCGAGTTCGAGCCCAACGCGGTGCAGTTCCAGTGCATCCACTGCGGCCAGGCGTACTACGGCAACGGCGACAAG
>JBGPGM010000369.1:0-3493 GCA_041483855.1 Phycisphaerae bacterium
GAGCGCATGCGCCGCTGCACCGTCTACGCCCAGACCTCCGCCTACGAGGGCCATCCCAAGACCGTCCTGGAAGCCATGGCCACCGGTGCGCCCGTCGTCGTCGCCGACGCCCCCGGCCTGGCCGACGCCGTCCGCCACCACGAGACCGGCCTCGTCGCTGCGCCCAACGCCGCGGCCATCTCCGGCGCCATCGCCTCACTCCTGCACGACCGCGCCGCCCGCGAACGGCTCGGTCGCGCCGCGGCCCTTCACGTCCGCCGGCACCTCTCCCTGGACGCCATACTTCCCCTGGAACTCGCCGCCCACCGCGCCGCCATCACCCGCGCCGGCGCCAACGCCCCGGCGCCCGCCGGCGCCGTCCGCTGGACGCCCGATCTGCTCGCCGCCGACACCGCCCCGGCGGTCGACGCCTGGGCCAACAGCCTGGGCGCCTACGTCCAGCGCCTAGACCCGCCCCGCGCCGCTCGCTTCGTCATGTCCCTCGATCCCCGCATCGACCAGATCCAGAACCTCGCCGCCATGCGCCTCGGCGACGGCGTCCACCCCAAGCACCATCTCATGCGCTACCACGACTTCTTCGTCGAGCGCATCTCCCGCGGCCAACGCATCATCGACCTGGGTTGCGGCTACGGCGCCGTCGCCCGCTCCATCGCCGCCCGCAGCCACGCCCACGTCACCGGCATCGACTGGTCTGAGTCCAACATCGCCCAGGCCCGCACCGCCGCGGCCCGCGACAACCTGACGCCCCTCACCCGCTTCGTCCACGGCGACATCACGTCCCACCGTGTCCGGAACAACGGTGATGCACAGGGAGGCTTCGACGCCGTCGTCCTGTCCAACGTCCTGGAGCACGTCACCGACCGCCCCGCCCGTCTGCGCCTCTGGCTCGACTGGTACCGCCCCACCAGGTTCCTCATCCGCGTCCCCGCCATCGACCGCAACTGGAAAGTCGCCTGGATGCAGGAACTCGGCGTCGACCACCGCGGCGACCCCACCCACGAGACCGAGTACACCATCGACCAGATGCGCGCCGAACTGGCCGCGGCCGGCCTGACGATGACCGAAACCATCGCCCGCTGGGGCGAGTACTGGCTGACGGCGGTCCCCGTGGCGCCGGCCGCGTGAGCGCGAAGGGCACGCGGCCGCCCGCTCACGCCCTCTTCCGCGCCACCACCATCACCATGTGCCCGCACAGCCAGCGCACCCACGCCGGCGGGTCGTCCATGACCCGCCTCCCCGGCCCCCACCGCTTCATCCACTCCACCGCCCCCTTCGTCAACCCCAGCCCGCTGCGCGCCCCCTTCTGGACGTCGTACCCATCGACCGCCACGACCCGCATCCCCGCCCCCTCGACCTGCCCGACAAGGTCCCGCCTGGTGAAGTAGAACTGATAAAACTCCAGCCCCCGCGCGCCGCCGTCGAACGCCCCCATCGCCTCCCTGGCCCGCAGCGCCGGGCTGAAGTACGGCGTCGTGATGATCGCCACCCCGCCCGTCCGCAGGCAGCGCGCCGCCTCCTTGAGGATCGTCCGGCGCTCGTCATCCGGGAAGTGCTCCACCACCCCCAGCGACACGTACCCGCCCAGGCTCCCATCCGCGTACGGCATCGCCCGCACGTCCCCGACGCGGTACCGGCCCCCCGGGTCGATCGCCCGGTTCGCCCCGATCGCCCGGGCCGCGAAGTCCAGCCCTTCGACCTCGTACCCCGCGTTCACCATCGTCCGCAGCACGCACCCGTTGCCGCACCCCGCCTCGACGATCAGCTCCCCCTTGGGCAGCCAGCGCAGGAACGCCGCACGGAAGTACGGGTGGATCGCCTGCCCCCGCATCCGCAGCGGCGGCGACCGCTCCCACTGCCTCTCCCAGAACTCCGGCGTTTCCGCCCCCTGCTGGTACAGCGCCAGCCGGTCCCCCACCCGCACCAGCGCCGAATCGGCCGGCGCGCTCATCACGCCGCGCTCGCCGCCGGCAGGCTCGCCTCCAGGTCCGCCTGCACCACCTCCACCGCCCGGCGCGCCGCGCCCCCCGCGCACGCCGCGCCGTACGCCTCCTCGAACGCCTCACCGTACGAGCACGCCGTCTTCCGCCCGCGCCGGTGCGCGGCCAGCATCCCCACGCACGCCATCTCCAGTCGCGTCTCGCACGGCTCGGCCCGCCAGTGCTCCAGCACCTGCCGGCACACGTCGTGCTGGTGCTTGAGCCAGCGGTGGTAGCCGTAGTGGAACGCCTGGCGTTCCGTCGCGAAATAGCAGTGCCACGCCACCGTTTCGTCGCAGATCCGCCAGATCCGCGCCCGCTCCGCGGCCGGCGCCGCCGACACCGAGTTCCGCCGGTCCGGGCACAGTTCGCCCTCGCGGATCGCGCCCCAGTTGAACTCCACATCCTGCGAGTAGCAGTGGATCCCCAGGATCGGGCGCGCCGTGAAGAAATCATCCACGTGGTGGCTCACGCAGTGCAGCCCTGTCCCCTCGATCCGCCCGACGATCCGCCCGATCATGCCCGGGTCCCGGAGCACCATGTCCGCATCCACCTTGATCAGGTAGTCCGCGTCGCTCTCCTTGAACTGCCGATACAGCCGCCGGTGCGCCTCCGCCTCAGGCAGGTCCGCGATCACGTGCGACTCGCACGGGTGAGTCTGCCGGCGAACCGCGTGCCGGCACGCCTGGAAATCTCCCTCCCCGCACCACAGCGTGCCGATGAGAACCTTGGCCACGACCCGCCTCCGCCGCCACCCCGCCATCGGCCCCCACGCCGGTCAGCCGTTATCGACGCGGCGCATCCGCCTCCTTGAACACAAGAGGTCCCCATGCCCTCCACGCCCCTGCTCAACGACCCGGACCTGGCCCGCATCGGCGACCAGCTCAGCGCCAGCCCGTTCCTCTGCACCCGCTTCGCCCTCGAAAGCTCCGTCATCGCCTCCTTCATCAACACCCGCGCCCTGCCCACCTACATCGACGTCGGCTGCTGGTACGGCTACCTGCTGCGCCAGGTCCTGGACCGCTGTACGGTCCGTCGCGCCGTCGGCGTTGACGCCGTCCCCGCCTTCATCGACTACGCCGCGCGCACCATCGCGCGCCCGGGCGTCGAGTTCATCAACGCCATCGTCCTTCCCGAATCCCGGCGCGCCCGGCCCGTCTGCCTCCGGGTCCATTCCCACGACACCTCCAAGTCTGGCCTGGACGTCCCCCCCGAGGCCGGCGTCGAGGTCACCGACGCCCCCACCCTCTCCATCGCCGACCTGCTCACGCGGATCGGCCCCAACGCCGTCCAGCACGCCTACCTCAAGATCGACGCCGAGGGCTGCGACGAGCACCTGGTCATGGACCTGCTCACCGCCGGCTTCCGGCCCGCCGTCATCCACTTCGAGATCCTCAAGAACCACAGCGACGGCGAGGCCGCGCTCGCCCTCCTCGAACGCTCCGGTTACCGGCGGCCGGCGCTCCCCGGCGACCACCCTTACTACTCCGTGGCCTGCGCCGCCGACCACACCGTCA
>JBGPGM010000370.1:0-3484 GCA_041483855.1 Phycisphaerae bacterium
CTTCGGCCTCCTGGGAGCGTGCGCCCCCCCAGGGCGCCCGGGGAGCGCCGGCGGGGTGCGCGGGGCCGTGGAGGCCGGTCGTGGGCTGAGCGGCGGGCGCGGAAGCGCGAAAAAATCCCCAGAGTTGTGGCAGTGACGCCCCGTGCGGAGGAGGCGGGGGTTCTTTTTTTAATTTGCCCGGATTGTGCTTGGCATGGCGAAGGACGCGCGGTAGGGTGCGGAGTGCCTTCGCTTGTCGCCCGGCGTTCTGCCGGGCGTGAAGGGTTGAACGGGGCGGGTCGGTTGCTGCGAATTCGTTTGGGCGCGGCCGCGTGCGGGGCGGGGGGCGTGCGGCGGCGCGCCCGTCGGTGTGAGGATGCGTTGGCTTCCCGGGCCTCGTCGCCCGGGGGGTATCGGTCTGTCCGCGGCCGGGATGCCGCGGAGTGGTGAGGGGCGGGGGTTTCAAGAGAGGCGGTGGCGGATGGACAGAAATCGAAGGATCATGGCGGCGTGCGTGGTAGTTGGAGTCGCGGGCCTCCTGCTGGCGTGTCGCGTCGCGGATGCCCAACCGGCCTGGGTGCAGCCGGCTCGGGAGGCGGGCGCGACGGAACTACTGGACAGCAACCCGACGCCAGCGCCGACGCGATTCGGGTCGCACGTCGTCAACGACGGCAGCACCTACGTCACAGGGCGGTTCCACGACCCCACGGGCGTTCAGCCCGACTGCTTCGGGGTTTGGAAGGTGGGTCCCGACGGCAGCGTCGTGTGGACCACGCCGCTGTCCAACCCGAACTACCTCGACTGCTACGGGGTGTGTGTCACGGCGCCCCTGGACGGGAGCACCGTCTTCGCCGCGGGCGTTCTGAAAGGAACCAGCGGCAAGGACCTGTTCGTCGTGTGCCTGCTCGGCGGCGACGGCAGCGTCATCTGGCAGACGATCTACAACAACACGATCAACGGAGTGTCCGGCGACGACGTGCCGGTGGTCATCAGGGTGCGGTCGACCAACGGCCCGCAAGAGGTCTTCGTCGGCGGGAACTCCCAGGGGGCCACGATGAGCGGCAGCTCCGTCGGCTTCGACTACATCGTGCTCAAGTTCAACAGCACCACTGGCGCCTCCATGTGGGGCACGGAGGGCGCCGGGTACCCGCGCCCGTTCCGCTACAACGGCCCTGGCAACGGGGACGACATCCTTGCGGACATCAAACTCCCGCCGGCCGGCGAAGGCGGCGGTACGCCGCCGGATCCGGTGCGGGTCCTGATGACGGGCACCTCCTACGGCGGCACGGCCACCAAGAATGACTGGGCCACGCTGAGCATCAGCAACAGCGACCCGTTCAACCTCAACGACCCGGCGTGGCTGCGCAGGACGACGCTACCGGGCAACGAGGTCGCCACGTCCATCGACGCCAAGTACAACACCACGCCCAACCCACCCGTCATCGTGAACGCCTTCGTCACGGGCTACTCGGACACGGGTGTAGGCGCCACCAACGACTACCGCACGACTTCGTACGACCCGAACTTGGGGGAGGTGTGGACGGCCACGTACAACGGGCCGGGCAACAAGCACGACATGGCCAACAAGGTGCTCTACGACAGGTTCGTGGACACGCTCTTCGTCAGCGGCGACTCGTGGGGCGTCCAATCGGGGTACGACATCGCCACGATCGCATATGACCCCGCCACGGGTCAGTCGCTCTGGATCCCCCGGTACCCCCCTTTCGGGGCGGCCCGTTTCAACCCGGCCAACAAGGAAGACCGGATGCTGGACCTGATCGCGGACAAGAACGGCAACTCGTACGTGGTCGGCAAGTCCTTCACGGTCGCCACGTTCGACCTCGTGGCTGTCTCGTACACACTCGACGGCGCCGTCCGGTGGCTGGAGCGCGACTACGACCCCCAGGGGAGGGGGTGCGATTACGGCAACCTGACAGGGCGGGACTACGTGCAGTACAACGGGACGGCCAACGGGGACGACCTGGGCGCATCCATCCGCCTCGCCTCCGACGAGGACTACAATCACCTAGGCGACGTGGTCGTCTTCGGCACCGCCCTGACCAACGGCCCCGGCGGCACGCACGTCCAGCGCTACATCGTGAACAAATACCACCAGTGCAACAGGTAGGCGTGCGGGAGGCGCGTCGAAGGGCCGGTGGCAATCCGGCCGGTGTAGCGCATGATTGTCGGGAGGGGGGCTTGCCCCCCCTCCGTTGGCCAGGGGCGCGGCTCCCGTCCGTTCTTGCCCGTCCGGTCCTGTTGCAGCGAGTCTGTCGCGGAGTGCCCGCCATGCCCCATCCCGATGTCCACCACTACGCCGCGACGGCTCTGGCGTGTGCGCTCGCGGTCTCGGTCGCGCGGGGCGCCAGAGCGCAGCAGGTTTATCTCGACTCGCAGCGCCCGCTCAACGGCATCGGGTCCGGGTTCGGTGTCTCGCTGGCCGGGGTGCTTGGTGCCAGTGGAGACGGCACTACTGGTGTCCTCGTGGGCGTTCCATACGAGGACCTAGGCTCGCCCGGTTATTACGGTGCGGCGTACCTGTTCTCGGCCCGGACCGGCCAGTTGCTCCGATCGTTCGCCTCGCCGATGCCCGTCTTCTATGGCGCCTTCGGCCTCTCGGTGGCGGGCATCCGCGACCTGGACGGGGATGGGCACGGCGACATCATCATCGGCGCCTACTTCGAGGGGCGCGTCTACATCTACTCCGGGGCAACGGGGGACCTCATCCGCATTCTCACCTACAGCACGCCGCATGGCGGCTACTTCGGGATCTCCGTCTCGGCGGTCCCGGACCTGGACGGCGACGGCGTCGATGACATCGTCGTCGGTGCATCCAACGACTCGGGCGGTTTCGGACTGGTCTACGTCTTCTCCGGGGCCACCGGCGCTGAACTCCACAGGATCGCAAGCCCGCAGCCGCGCTCCGGCGGCCTCTTTGGCAACTGCATCTCGGGAGTCCCCGATGCCGACGGGGACGGGGCCGGGGACATCCTGGTCGGCGCGCCTCTGGAGGGGGATTCCATGTACGGCTGGGAGTGGGGCCGGGCGTACCTGTTCTCCGGAGCGACCGGCCAACTCCTGCACACCATCGAATCTCCCATCACGCCTGCCCGTCACTTCGGCGAGAGGGTCGCGGGCATCCCCGACGTCGACGGCGACGGCCGGGGCGACCTGGTTATTTCAGGGTGGGAACAGAACGCGCCCGGCCCGATCTACGGGGCCGGCCTCGTCCACGTCGTCTCGGGAGCGACCGGAGCCCTCCTGTATTCACTATCTTCGCCCAACATCCAGTCAGGGGGCGCCTTCGGTACCGCCCTGGCCGGGGTGCCCGACCTGGATGGCGATGGGCGCGCCGAGATCTTCGTCGGCGCTGTGGGCGAGGAGTTTGAGCCGCCATTTGATGCCACCACCGCCCATGGGACCGCGTACCTCTTCTCGGGCGCGAACGGCTCGCTCCTACGGCGCTTCCACTCGCCCGATCCCCAGCAACCCAGCGCGTTCGGCA
>JBGPGM010000371.1:0-3479 GCA_041483855.1 Phycisphaerae bacterium
TCGACTTTATGATCCGCGACGTGATTGGTCGCGAGTGGCAGCTCGGCACCGTGCAGGTGGACTACAACCTGCCCGTGCGGTTCAAGCTCTCCTACATCGGCCCCGACAACAGCCCGCACACGCCCGTCATGATCCACCGCGCCCCTTTCGGCAGCATGGAGCGGTTCTGCGGCGTGCTCATCGAGCACTTCGCCGGCGCCTTCCCCACCTGGCTCGCCCCCGAGCAGGTCCGCGTGCTGCCCATCAGCGAGAAGACCAACGACTACGCCGCCAAAGTGCTGGCGACGCTCAAGGAGGCCGGCGTGCGCGCCACCTCCGACACCGGTCACGACCGCATCCAGGGCAAGATCAAGGTCGCCGCGGAGATGAAGATCCCCTACCTGCTCATCGTCGGCCCGCGCGACGCAGAGACAGGCGCGGTCTCCGTGCGCGCCCGCGGTATCCAGAAGGACCTCGGGGCGATGCCCCTGGCAGAGTTCGCGTCCGCCCTGAAGGCCGAGATCGACACCCGCGGACGGTCGTCGGTCGTCAATCGATTCCAGGCCGCCTGACCGATGGATAGGCGCAGCCGAGCGCAGGATGCGCTCGTCCCCCCAGTGACAAGGAAGTGTCACGCATGCACCTGCCGTCCTCCGCCTGGGCCTTCGCCCCGTTCGTCGTGGTGGCCGCGGCGACCATCGCCACCCGGACCTACCGTGCTTTCCGGCCGCTGGCCCGCCGGTTCTGCCCCGGCCCCCCGCCGTCGCTGACGAGCCGCTTCTGGCCGCTTCGATGGTTCCGCAACAGCGCCTGCTGGTACGATCTGACCGGCCTGCGGCCCGCGCCCGACGGCTCCATCACCTGCCCCGAGTGCGGCCGGCGATTGCACACGGTCGCGCAAGCCCTATTCCATACCCGCCGCTGGAGGCTGGCCCGGCTCGGCCTCGTCCTCACCCTTGCCGCCGCCCTGCCGATCCAGACTCGCTTCGTCCGCACCTGGCGCTGGGTCAAGTGGATCCCCACCACCGCACTCGTGGCGGCGGAGCGCGTCTGCGGCCCGTCCCTGCCGCTGGCCCTGCAGCGCCAGGTCGAGACGCGCGTGGACACACAGGTACTGGACCCCGAAGAGGCCCGCGTGCTTATCCCGGCTCTCATCCGCGACCTCAAGGCCGACGGCGTCAACGGCAACGCCGAGCGCGCCATGTGGCTCCTGCCTCAACTGGGCAACGACGCCTTGGCCGCACTCGAAGCGGCCCTCCGCTCGCCCGACTGGCAGCAGCGTCAACTCGCCGCCCACGTGCTGCGGGGGCAGCCCGGGCTGACCCCGTGCGACGATCTGCTGCGGGTCACGGTCGAGGGTCTTCGATCCGACGACCTCCCCTACGAGCGCCCGGACCCGAGCGCTCTCCGGCATTACGGGCACTTCACGGACGTCAGGAACGCGCGTGGCGGCTTCGTCTACCTCCTGGGCTTCCCGGACATGATCGAGCCCTTCATCGAACCCGGCCTCACGTCCGAGGATCATCAGCAGCGGCTCCTCTGCGCTGGCCTGGCGGGCGGCGCGCACCTGTCGCGCCTGATCCCTAAGGCCGCGCCGATCCTGATCGAGCACCTCCGCGCCAACCGCGTCCCGGAGGATGCCCGCTTCGCCGGGGCCGCGCTGTTCCGTTTCGGGCCGGAGGTCGCACCTTGGCTCGAGCCGCTGACGAACTCGGACGACCGGCAGGCCCGGGCGATCGCCCGGCGCATCCTCTCCGACTTCGTCCAGGAGCCCGTCCCGGCCCGCTTCCTCAGCGCCAACCAGACCAATGCCGGAATCAACTCGGCCAACTACGACCCATCCCACGAGTTCTTCAAGGACGGCACCTGGTGGTTGAGGTAGGTCCCGCCCGCGCCAGGTCTCGCCCAGGCCAAGTCGCGCCCGCCACCTCCCCGACGGCCATGGTTGGCCACTCCATCCGCATGGCGTAGCCTCCTGGTGCTCGAATGTGAACCGGCGCTCTCTCGCGTCATCAAGCGCCGTATGGATTCTGGATGGGTTCCGCCTCGGTGCCTGCCCGCCGCCCTCGCCCGGTCGGGAATAATCTGCAAGCCGAAACAGGGAGTCGGACATCAGCCAGGTAATGCCTAGTTCGGCAGGGGGGAGAGGCGACGCGGGGGCCGCCCGCGGGCTCTCCGCGAGCGGCGGCCTGTCACCCGCCGAGTTCGCCGCCCGGTTCGAGGCTTCGGCCCGGGCTTTGTGGTGTATCGCCGCCGCGGTGCTGGCCGACCGCTCGCGGGCGCAGGATGTCGTTCAGGAGGCCGCGGTGATCGCGCTGGGAAAACTCGCCACCTTCGACCCCGCCACCAACTTCGCCGCCTGGATGGGCCAGATCGTCCGCTTCGTCGCCCTCAACGAGGCCCGTCGGCGCGCCACGCAGCGCGCGACCAGCCTCGACCCGGCCGCCCTCGACGCCGCACCCGCCGACCGGCCCGCCGACCGCGCGCCCCTGCCCATCTCCAGCCGCGGCGAACTGCTGGCCGATCAGGATGTGTTCGACGACCGCGTCAGCGCCGCGCTGCGCACCCTCGACGAGACCGCGCGAGCCTGCCTGCTCTTGCGTACATTGCTCGACATGCCCTACGCCGAGATCTCCCGCTGCCTGACGATCCCCGAGGGCACGGCCATGAGCCACGTCCACCGGTCGCGCCAGGTCATGCGCACCGCCCTCGCCGCGACGGGGGGGACCGCAGGAGGCCGCGATTCCGCCAGGAGGGCGACATGACCCGCGATCCCGCTCACTCCGATCCACGCGTCGAGGCCTACCTCGACGGCCTGCTCGGCGATGCCGAACGCGCCGCGTTCGAGCAGCACATGCAGAGTGACGCGGCCCTGCGCGCCGCCGTGGACCTGCAGCGGAGCATCAACGATTCTCTCCGGCGCCGCTTCGTCCCCCAGGCCGGCACCATGCCCATCCCGATCCTGGATTCCGGCCGCCCCGCCGGAGCTATCCGCCCCGCGCGCTACCACCGCTTGCTCGCCCTCGCCGCGGCCGTGCTCGTCCTGGCCGTCAGCGGCTACTGGGCCGTCATGTGGTTCGCCAACAGTCGCGGCGCAGCGGGCATTTACCGCACGACCGTTTCGGACGGGTTCAAGCCCAGGTGGGTGTGCACCACGGACGACGAGTTCGCCGCGACGGTGCGCGACCGCCTCGGCCAGGGCCTCCTCGTGGCCTCCTCGACGCCGGGCGTGGAACTGGTCGGCTGGCGCTATGCCACCGACTACGGTGACGGCGACTCGGCCTCGCCCCTGACCTCCGGCATGCTCGTCCTGCTCGCCAGGGAGCAGGGCGCCCAGGTGGTGCTCCTCATCGACAAGGCCGCGGCGGACAAGCCGCTGAGCGTCAGCCGGTCCAGCGGCCTGCACCTGTTCCGGCGCGTCGTCGGCGACCTGGTCGTGTACGAGATCACTCCGCGCGACGCCGCGGCCGTGCTCGAACTGGCCTACAACCCGGACAAGA
>JBGPGM010000372.1:0-3479 GCA_041483855.1 Phycisphaerae bacterium
CGCCGCGCGCAGGATCGGCGGATGCTCCGTCAGCATCTGAAGGGCCTGGGGTGCCGCGTCGTGCAGGTGCCGAGCCTGGCCGAGGGAGAGCGGAGCCTGTGCGCGATCAACGGAGTACACGTGCGCGGGCGGTACTGGATGCCGGCGTACGGCGGGCTGTACGCGGGGTTGGACGAGGCGGCCGGCGCGGTGTTTCAACGAGAGATGGGTCCGGGGGTGGAGGTTGTGCCAGCGCGCTGCGCCGAGAGTCAGCGACGGGACGGGGCGCTCCATTGCGCGGCGGCGGTCTATCCAGGGTGAGCGGAGCATTCGGCACAACCGGACATTTTCCAAACACGATGCGTAGCGTTTTTGGAGAAATGGTCGCCGACGGACGCCCCATCCGGTATGCTGTGTGTCTGACTTCTTGAGGAGTGCATCCGCCCCGGCCGGTCTTGGCGAATAGAGGGAACTCCATCCCGTTCCGGGGTGCGGTTTTCCGACGACAGCGATTAAGACGATCGGAAGGATCTGAGCGGGCCAAGATGGCTCCTTGGCGAAGGAGCCCTCATCGCCCGGCGGCCGCGGAAGAAGTCGGCGCAGCGGAGACGGCGCGGCGTCGGTAGCAACGGAGTATCGCGTGATCGGCGGGGTGGAGGAAGGTTTCTTTACAGAACTGAAGAGGTGAAACGATGACCAAGAAGGTACGGGATCGGTCCCTGGGCGTGTGTGCGGCGGCGGCGTTGGCGATGGTGGCCGGGCAAGCAAACGCCCAGTGCCCGCGTTCGTCGGGCCCGGACGTGACCGTCGGCGACGTGACGGGTCCGTCGAATAACGCGGCGACGGGCACGCTCGATTCGCTGTCGCTCGGGACGACGTCGTGCAACATCGGCAACTATTGGCTGAACTGGATCGCCAGCACGAACCAGCACCCGGTGATCAGCGGGAACCTGTACCGCTACAAGGTCGTCAACGGCGCCGGTCGCATGGAGCAGGTCGGCATGTCGTGGCTCAAGCACGGCTTCTACGCCCTGAGCCAGACCCTGTGCTGCCCGAGTTGCTCGTCGACGGATGGCACGCACCTGGGCGTGGGCTGCTCGGACCCGTACACCGCCTCGCGCAACGGTTCCCAGGCCAGCCTGGGTCCGCGCTGGCAGGTCAACGCCCACACCGGCGTGTTCACCTATCCGCCCGCCAACCCCGCCTGGAGCGGGAACACGGCGCGGCGCTGCGAGTTCCTGGCGTCGGACGTGGAGGTCACCACGACTCCGCCGACGACGCGGTTCTTCGGCGAGACCCAGTACGTCACGCCGGATGACGCCGCGGCCGGCAACCAGGACAACAACGCTTCGTACCGCGAGTTGTCGGTGACGGGCGGGCCGGCCGATTTCAGCTTCGGCTTCATCGGCAGCACCCAGCGGGAGCTGTCCGCGGTGCAGGCCTGGAAGTCCATCGACCCGACCGTGACACAGACCGTCGTGAAGGTGACCGGCGACGGCAAGTACATCGTCTCGTCCAAGGCGACGGACATCGGTGGCGGGCAGTGGCACTACGAGTACTCGGTCTACAACATGAACGGCGACCTGGACGTCGGTGCGTTCTCGGTGCCGAAGACCAGCGGCGTGGTGGTGACCAACGCCGAGTTCCACGGCGTGGTCTACCGCAACGGCGACGGCCTGGGGAATATCAACTTCAGCAACACGGCGTGGACCAACAACATCACGGCCGGGGACGTGAACTGGGCTACCGAGACCTACGCGACGAACCCCAACGCCAACGCGATCCGCTGGGGCACGGCCTACAACTTCCGCTTTGACGCCAACGTGGCCCCCGTTACAAGCGGGGCGGTGACCCTGGGGATGTTCAAGTCCGGTGGCCCCGCCTCGGCCACCGCCTTGGCCCAGGTGCCCGGCACCCCGCCGCCGCCGGCTTGCCCGTGCGACTGGAACCACTCGGGCGTCCTCGACAGCCAGGACTTCTTCGACTTCCTGACCGCGTTCTTCGCGGGCAGCGCCGACTTCAATCAGGACGGCGTCACCAACACCCAGGACTTCTTCGACTTCCTGGCGTGCTTCTTGACCCCGCCGGCGGGTTGCTGATCGGGTAATGGTCGGGTCCCGCGAGGGATCCGGCGTGGAACTGCATCATCAAGGCGCCCGTGCTTCGTGCACGGGCGCCTTTTTTCTTTGCGGCACCAATGACCGGGATTGGCCGGTTCGAGGGCGGGGTCAAGCAGCTTGTCGGAGGGACCGATATTGCGCTTCGTCCGGGGCCGGGCTTGACGTACAATGCTGGAGGAGCGTCGGCCGAACGGCACGAGCGAGTCGTGCCGGTTTGGGGAGTGGCCCCGGGGTGGTGTTGGCGACATGGGATCGGATGGTTGGCTTGGGGCGAAGGGGGCGGCCGACGACGGTCAACGCCGGCGTGTGGAGTCGCGGCTCGAAGGAGGCGTCATCATGGCAGCCGAGAGCAAGACGGACCAGCAGGGTTCGCTCGGGGTGGTCACGCAGATGGACGCGCCCGTGGACGCGGCGCGGTTCGAGGCGATCTACCGCGAGGCGGCGGGGGACATCTCGAAAATCCCTTGGGCCGACGCGCGGCCCAACCCGATGCTCGTGGCGTGGCTCAATGCCGAGGCGCCGGGGTTGATCCGGCCGGGCAGCCGCGTGGCCGTCGTGGGGTGCGGGCTGGGCGACGATGTGGTGGAGCTCCAGGGGCGGGGGTACGACGCGATGGGGTTCGACGTGTCGCCGACGGCGTTGTCGTGGGCCAAGCGGCGCTTCCCCGAGCAGGCCCGGTGCTTCACCGCGGCGGACGTGTTGAACCTGCCGACGCGACTTCGCCACCGCTTCGACCTGGTGGTCGAGATCTACACGATCCAGTCGCTGCACCCGTCGCTGCGCGAAGAGGCCGCGGGGGCGGTGGTTTCGCTCACGGCGGCCCACGGCGTGCTGCTGGCAGTGTGCCGCGGGCGGGACGAGTCCGTGATGCTCGAGCAGGCGGAAGGGCCGCCTTGGCCTCTGACCGTGAGCGAGTTGACCGGGCTGATGGAAGCCAGCGGGATGCGGTCGCTCAAGGACGTGGAGAGTTTCGACGACGACCAGACGCCGCCGGTTCGCCGGATCCGCGGGGCGTTCGTGCACGCCTAGGCGTCGGGGCTCAGCGCGCCGGGCCGACACGGTAGAGTACATAATCGAACTTGTGGACGCTGCGGGAAGCGACGGGCTGGAGGGCCCCGCGCCGGATGGCGTCGGCGTAAGCGGCCTGCTCGTTGCCGTCGGCGTCGCCGCGCAGAATGATGAACGCGCCGGCGGGCGGGAGTGTGGCCTGGAGCATGGCGGGCTTCATCCAACGGATGTCCAGCGGGCGTTGGCGTGCGGCGTAGAGGAGCACCTCGGGACGGGCCTCGATCAGGCCGTCGGCCCAGACGAGCGGCATCGGGCCGGCGGAAGTGCCGAAGGCCGCGCCAAGTTCAAGGCCGGCGTCGCGACCGCTGTTGC
>JBGPGM010000373.1:0-3468 GCA_041483855.1 Phycisphaerae bacterium
AATCGGTGTGGAGAGACTGGCAGCCGCCGAGGGCGGCGGCCATGGCTTGATAGGCGACGCGGACCACGTTGTTCAGGGGCTGCTGCTCGGTGAGGGAGCAGCCGGCGGTCTGGACGTGGGTCTTCATGAACCAGGAGCGCTCGTTCTTGGCGCCGTAGCGGTCCTTCATCATTCTGGCCCAGATGCGGCGGGCAGCGCGGAGTTTGCAGATCTCCTCGAAGAACTCGTTGTGGGAGTTGAAGAAGAAGGAGAGGCGGGGGGCGAAGGCTTCGATGTCGATGCCGCGGTCGATGGAGGCTTCGACGTATTCCATGCCGTCGCGGAGGGTGAAGGCGAGTTCCTGCGGGGCGGTGGAGCCGGCTTCGCGGATGTGGTAGCCGGAGATGGAGACGGAGTGCCACTTGGGGACGTGCTGGGTCTGGAACTCGATGGTGTCGACGACGAGTTTGACGGAGGGCTCGGGCGGGTAGATGAACTCGTTCTGGGAGTGGAACTCCTTGAGGATGTCGTTCTGGAGCGTGCCGCCGAGGGAGTCCCACGAGATGCCGCGCTGCCTGGCCATGGCCAGGTACATGGCCCAGATGACGGCGGCCGGGCCGTTGATCGTCTGCGAGACCGTGACGGAGTCGATGGGGATGTCGGCGTAGAGCCGGTGCATGTCCTCGATGGTGTCGATGGCGACGCCGCAGCGGCCGACTTCGCCGACGGAGAGGGGGTCGTCGGAATCGCGCCCCATGAGGGTGGGCAGGTCGAAGGCGGTCGAAAGGCCTGTGTTGGTGCGCGAGGTCCCGCCCTGGGCCTTGGCGTTCTCGAGCAGGTACTTGAACCGCTTGTTGGTGTCGTCGGCGGAGCCGAAGCCGGCGAACTGGCGCATGGTCCAGAGGCGGGTGCGGTAGCCCTCGGGGAACAGGCCGCGGGTGAAGGGGAACGAGCCGGGCTGGGCGAGGTCGCGGTCGTAGTTGAGCAGGGAGACGGCGGGGTTGTCGGGGCCGTAGCAGGCGTCCAGGACCAGGCCGGAGATCGTGACGGTGTGGGGGTCGATGCCGTCGAGGGTGCGGGTGGGGTTGGCGGGCCGGTCGATGCCCGGGCCGATGATCGCCGCGGCCGGCGCCGGGCGGGACGAGGATGTGCTCTGGGTATCGGTGCTCATCGCGGGCCTCATGGGGACAGGGGTCGGTGGACGCAGCCGGAGCCGATTCGGCCGGCGCGCCAGCGCGGACGCGGAACCGCACGGAGTATAGATCGGAGGATGGACGCGGCCGCGTGCGCCCGTCGCGGCGGGGCGCATGGGCGTCGATGGAATTATCCGGTCGTGCGGTTGCCCGCGGAGAGGGCTGGTGACAGGATTGGGCCTGACGAGGAGGCCCGGGGCGGTACGTGATCCGTACGGGAAGGTCACGAATGCGCCGCCGCCATGGCAACGCCGCGGGCCGGCGCCCAGCCGCTCCGAGCGTGCGGCGACGGTAAGACTTACTCGGAGTGCTGTTTCGGCCGACTTCAAGCCGGGCGCGCAACAGGCCGCACAAGACACGGGAGATGCACATGTCGATTCGCACGATGAGAGCGTGGACGATGGGCGCGGCGGGGCGGGCGCTGGTGTTCGGCGCGGTTCTGGTGGGCCTTGCCGTTGGCGCGCCCATGGCGCTGGCCCAGACGCCGCTGAGCACGATCCGCGTGGCGTCGGGGCTGGTCCGGCCGGTCGATGTGACGCACGCGCCGGGGGACTTTTCGCGGGTGTTCATCATCGAGAAGCAGGGGCGCATCCGGATCCTGCGCAACGGGGCGGTGCTGGGCACGGCGTTCCTGGACATCGACTCGATCGTGGGCGGAGGGGGAACGGACAGCAGCGAGCAGGGGCTACTGGGGCTCTGCTTCCACCCCAACTACCAGTCCAACGGGTTCTTCTACGTGAACTACACGAACAACTCGGGGAACACGGTGGTCGCGCGCTACCACGTCTCGGCGAATCCGGACATCGCCGACCCCGCCAGCGCCCTCCAGATCCTGACGGTCGCCCAGCCGTTCACGAACCACAACGGAGGTTGGACGGAGTTCGGGCCCGACGGCTACCTCTACATTGCGCTGGGCGACGGCGGCGACGCCTGCGACCCCGGCCAGCGGGCCCAGACCATCACCCTCCTGCGGGGCAAGATCCTCCGGATCGACGTTGACCGCGACGACACTCCCACCGACCCCGCCCGCAACTACGGCATCCCCGCGACCAACCCCTTCGCCGGCGCGATTCCCGGCGCCGACGAGATCTGGGCGTACGGCCTGCGCAACCCCTGGCGCGACTGCTTCGACGCGCTCACCGGCGACCTCTACATCGCCGACGTTGGGCAGGACGTCTGGGAGGAGATCGACTTCCAGCCCGCCAACAACCCCGCCGCCATGCCCGGCCAGCCGGGGTACCAGGGCGGGCGCAACTACGGCTGGGACTGCATGGAGGGCTTGGCGTGCAGCACGGCCAGCAACTGCCCGCAGCCCAGCGGGTGCGTGTGCAACGATCCGAGCCTAGTCCTGCCCTTCCAGGTCTATCAGCACCTGAACGGCCGGTGCTCGCTCACCGGCGGCGTGGTGTACCGCGGCTGCGCTATCCCCGACCTCCAGGGAACGTACTTCTACGCGGACTTCTGCACGGCGCAGATCTGGAGCCTTCGCTACAACGGCACGACGATCAGCAACTTCACGGAGCGCACCTCGGAACTGGCCCCCGGCGGCGGGCTGGCGATCGGGGCGATCACCTCCTTCGGCACGGACGCGTTCGGCGAGATCTACATCTGCGACCAGGGGTTCAACGGGACCGGCGGCGAGGTCTACAAGATCATCCCGCTCAACTTCGTCGGGCCCGACTGCAACAACAACGGCCGGCGCGACGCCTGCGACATCCTCGCCGGCACCAGCCAGGACGTGAACCACAACGGGATCCCCGACGAGTGCGAGGTCGGGGCCTGCTGCATCGCTGGCGCCTGCCAGCAGCTCAACTCCACCGTGTGCGCCGGCCTTGGCGGGACCTGGCAGGGCCCCGGCACGTCCTGCGCTGCCCCGGGGATCTGCCCTGCACCGTGCCCGTGCGACTGGAACCACTCGGGCACGCTGGACTCGCAGGACTTCTTCGACTTCCTGACGGCCTTCTTCAACGGCAACGCCGACTTCAACATGAACGGCTCGACCGACAGCCAGGACTTCTTCGACTTCCTGACCTGCTTCTTCACGCCCCCGGCCGGCTGCTGAGCGAGCGAGCCCGCGTGCACGCGGGGAGCGCAACGAGGCGCTGCGCCTCCGGCCCGGGCTTGTCGCTTCTGGGGTAACCGGGTAGATTGAGCGGTCGCGCCCGGCCGGCGCGGGGAGCGGCCCCGTGCGCGGGCGCGGGATGGGCGGGGGCGTGGCGCGAGCGGCGCCCGTTCTCGAGGTCAGCCGTGGAACGGATCCTTCGTTGCGGGCGCGAGGAGTTGCTGGTGCTGCGCC
>JBGPGM010000374.1:0-3466 GCA_041483855.1 Phycisphaerae bacterium
AGCCACATCCACCGGCGAGCGCCGGTGGGCGCGACGAGCGGCAGGTTGGCCCGAGCGGATGGCACGGCGCCCCCGGAGTGTACCGCCGGGGCGCGCGAAGCCGCGATCGGCTGCGGGTTACGGGATTGCACGCGAACGTAGCCGGCCGAGGTTCGCTCCATGACGATGCCCGTGGCGGTACCCGCCACCGCCGGCGTTCTCTCTACGGACAATACGGTTCACTTAAGCAAGACGACCGCTCGAGCGAAGGGCTTGGGCGCGGGCGGGTGGAGGTGCTCGGGCCGTTTGGCGAGGTAGTGCGCCATCTTCCTCTTGATGACCCGGGGGTTGATGCGGTTGGCACGCATCGGCAGTGTGTGCTGGGCGATCTGGCGGAGCATGTGGCTCAGGAGTAGGGGGATCTGATCGGGCGGCGCGGCTTGGAGGAAGGGGGTTGCATCGCGGATGACGCGCAGGGCGTTGATGAAGCTCAGCCGACGCGGGTCGAGTCCGCGTGGCCGGGCGGCCATGTGCATCAGGCGACGCACTCCGTTGTAGGCCAGCAGCAGCCCATAGATTTCCTGCACCACTCCGCGTGGCGTGAGGCTCCGCAGACCGGTAGGACGAGAGGCCGTTAGCTGGTGCGTCTTGACTTCGTCGTTGGAGATCTCGATCTCCCAACGCTGGTGGTACAGATCGATCAGCTCCATCGCCGGGAAGTGTTGATAATCCATCAGCGTGGTGACCAGCCGGTGTTCTTCGCCGTGTCCGGGACGATGGGGATCGTCCAGCGTGTAGCGGATGACGCGCACGGTCATCGGCCACGGCTGCCCGTCCCCAGGCCGGGTCTGCTCGACGCGTGCCAGCACCGAGCCGTCGGGGAACGCTCGCAGCGGCGTGAAGCGTGGCTGGCTGCTCACCCGAATCACCACCGGCAGGCCCAGCTTGAGCGCCTCGCCCAGCACGCTCCGTGCGTAGTACCGTCGGTCCATCAGCACCAGGCTGCCCGCGGGCGCTCGTCGCAGCAGGGCCCGGCCCGCCGCGACCTCGTCGCACTTGAACGGACGCACCAGTGCCTCGCAGACGACGTGCGTCCCCGCCTCCTCGAGCAGGCACAGCGTCGGGCGCGGGTACGCCCCGGCCACGATCTGGCCATCGATCCGCCTGCTGGATCCCCCGAACGCCGCGCGGTTCTGGGGCGTGTCGGGCGCATCCAGGCTGACCGCGTCGATCGTCATCACGCGCAGCCCGTGCCGGAACGCTCCCGGCGTGGTCCGATCGGCGGCCGGTCCCGCCGCGGCCCTGAACAGCAACCGCAGCGGCCGCGGGCCGAGTCGGTTCCGGGCCGCGGAGAACGCCGACTTGGCTGGTGGCCTGAGCCCGCGCCCGGCCTCCCGGAGCACACGCAGCGTCCCCGCCACCTGCCGCCAGATCGTCGGCACGTCCCCCGAACTGAACAGGCCCATCGCGATCACCAGCCACACCACCGCCGCGGCCGGCAGCCGACGAACCCGGCGGCTCTCCCGACCCGTGTGACGCAGCGCCTCTTCGATCCACCCCGGCGGTATCTGCTCGCCCAGCGCCTCCAACGCCGTCCACGGCGCCGTCCCCCACGCGCCCAAGACACCCGCCGGCCGTCCTTGGCCGGTACCATCCATGACGAAAGCCTCCTGGTTGGGATGAGGAGTTCTGCAAGTCCCTCATCCTTGCCGGAGGCTTTCCTGCTGGTCACGCTGGCTTAAGTGAACCGTATTGAGGTCACGGGCAGCCGACGAAGAAGGCGGTCAGGAAGTCGAAGAAGTCCTGCGAGTTGGTGGCGCCGTCGTTGTTGAAGTCCGCGTGCCCGGCGAAGAAGTCCGCCAGGAAGTCGAAGAAGTCCTGGCTGTTGAGGTGGCCGTCGTGGTTCCAGTCCGCGCGGCACTGTGCGACGCACGAGATCGTCAGCACACCGGTGCCGACAGCGGTTCCCGATCCGCCGACGCGGATGTGGTAGACGGTTCCGGGCGCGGTCGCGAAGTCAACGGAGGATTGCAGGCCGGGGCAGGCGGGGCCGTTGTTGTCGTTGCAGCCGCTGGGGACGAGGGTCAGGGCGCTGCACGGGCCGGTGTACACGGCCAGGGCGGTGTCGAAGAAACTGCCGCACAGGCTGACGCGGGTCTGGCCGGGGCACGCCGCGGCGTAGGCGTACCAGACGTCGTGGTTGACGGCGCAGCCAGGGGGTCCGTCGGTGGCGGCGCCGCCGGTGCAGAAGGTGGTGGCGCCGATGCCGGTGGTGATGGCGTCGGTGCAAAGGTCGTTCGATTGGACGGGGCGGACGTTGAGGATGAAGTTGCCGGGCCCGTCGTCGCCGAAGTGCGAGACGCGGATGAGCACGGTCTGGCCGGCCGCCATGGTGACGGCGACCTCGGAATCGCGGTGGAACCCGGCGTCGTTTGGGCAGAAGTCCACATCGTCGCTGCAGTCGATCTGGTTGTCGATGGTGCCGGGGCAGCCGGAATGGATCGAGAGGACCGTGTCGATGCCGTGGTCGATGCCGCCCAGGTCGTTGGTGCCGCAGGTGGAGACGCCCAGGGCGAGGTCCGCCGGCGCGGTGAAGGAATACCAGACGTCAACGGTGCCCTGCGAGGCTCCGCAGGAGGCGCTGCCGTCGTTGGTGGCGCCGTAGAGGGTCGCGGTGAAGGTCGAGCCGCCGACACAGACCCCGGTCGCGTTGGCGCAGTCGTCGTTGTTCGGCGGGCAAACGACGAACATGGTGCCGGCGCCCCGGGCCCCGTCGAATCCGCCCACGCGGATGAGGTAGACGGCGCCGGCGACAGCGGGGAAGGAGACGACTGAGGCGAGCCCGCACGAATCGTCATCGCACGCGATCGCCTGGCCGGGCGCGCCGGGGCAGGTCGAGCCGTAGATGGCGACGCGGCTGTCGAAATCGGCGCTGCACAGGTCCACCGTCGTGGTGCCGGTGCAGGTGGCCGCGTAGCGGAACCAGATGTCGCTGGAGATCTGGTTGTTGCCGGCGAAGGAGCAGCCGGGCTCGGGGGGCCCGTCGGTGGCGGCGCCGTTCGTGTCGAAGGAGGTGAAGCCGTTGGTGATGACCCGCGCGTTGGCGCAGAGGTCGTTGGCGGGCTGGGCCAGGGCCGGAGCGGCGAGGAGTGCCGTTAGCAGCGCGGCGATGCTGGTGCGGGATCCGACGGCTGTCTTGATGCTCATCTCGAACCTCCGAACGCCTGCCTTCCGGCAGGCAGCCCCGCTGCGGGCCTGCGGGTGCACATGTTGGGGACCCATCCGTGGTCTTGCAATTGTTGCCGGCGGCGGGGGCCGGCCCAGAGGTATTGTGCACCAGGACTCGGCGGGGGGCGACCCGCACCTGGCCGCGAATGGGGCGCGTGCTCAGGCACCGCCGGCGCTGGCCGGCTGGCGTCTGGTCGGGGGTACGCCGGGTACGGCGGCGCCGTCGCGCTCCGTCGCCCCTGGCCTCGCCGCTGGCGAT
>JBGPGM010000375.1:0-3460 GCA_041483855.1 Phycisphaerae bacterium
GGTCCCCGCCCCACGCCTCACCGCCCACCCGCCCAGCTTCTCCGCCGGCCGACGCACCACCACCGCCAGCAGCGCCAGCCCGAAGACGATCATCCCCACGCTTAGCCACTGCCCGCGGCTGAGCCCCCAGGTCCGCTCCAGCCCGGGGTCCGGTAGCCGCCAGATCTCCGTCACGATCCGCAACGCCCCGTAGACCATCGATGCCCATGCCGTCACCACCCCCGGCTTGCGCGGGCGCGCCCACACCAGCCACACCGCCACCCCGACCACCACCCCCTCCGCCACCGCCTGGTACAACTGCGACGGATGACGCGACGCCAGCAGCGGCTTCAACTCCTCCGCGTACTTGCCCGCGTGACCGATCAGCGCCTGCAAGCCCCGTTCGTAACTCTCCCCCGGCGCGGCCTTGGCTACCAGCATCTTCAACCGCGCGGCCTGCTCGATGGTCAGCTGCGGCGCATGCCCGGACTTCAGTTCCTGCGGGAACTGCACCGCCCACCACGGCCCCTCCACGCCCGGCGGCGTCACGATCCTGCCCAGCAGCTCCCCATTCACAAAGTTCGCCAGCCGTCCGAATCCCAGCCCCGGCGGCGCGATCGCCACCAGAGCGTCCATCGCGTGCAGCCGCGGCACCGCCCCGTACACGTGCCCCTGCTCGCCCTTCCACCCGCGCGCGATCCGCAGCGCCGCCACCAGCACCCCGATCATGCCGCCGTGGCTGGACATCCCGCCGTCGTTGATCGCCAGCAGCCCCCACCACGGCAGATGGTCCAACACGGTCCAGGCCAGCGGCGGGTCGTAGAACACCACGTACCCCAGGCGCCCCCCCACCAGCACGCCTCCAACGATCCACATGAGCGCATCCCCCACGCGCTCGACCGGGATCAGCACCAGCCGGCGCGCCGCCAGCCAGCGCAGCATCACGCACCCCACGACAAAGCCCGTCAAATAGGACAACCCATACCAGCGGATCCCGAATCCCTCCGTAAACCGGATCGCGAACGGGCTGAGCGTGTGCAGGTAAGCGCCGAGTATCATGGCGGGGAGGATATCAAGGGGGCGACGGGGTCATGGCCACCCCGAAGAACCTCTCCGTATTCCTGTTCACCGCCTCGTGCAACTCCTCGAACGATTCTCCCCGCAGCGCCGCCAGCGCCCGCGCCGTGTCCGCCACCAACGCCGGCCGGCACGGCCGCCGGCCCCGGTGCGGCTCCGGCGACAGGAACGGGGCATCCGTCTCCACCATGATCCGATCCCGCCCCGGCATCTTCGCCGCCGCCCGAACCTCCGTCGCATTGCGGTACGTCACCACCCCCGTGAACGACACCATCGCCCCCAGGTCCAGGACCTGCCGCATCTCCTCCGGCCCGCCCGTGAAGCAATGGAACACCAGCCGCCCCGGGTCGATCCGTGCCCCGCGCAGCACCGGGATCAGGTCATCGAACGCGTCGCGGCAGTGAAGCACGATCGGCAGGTCGATCCCCCCCGCCCCGTCCTTCCCTCCCGTGCGGCACGCGTCGATGAACGCCAGTTGCTCGGCCAGCACCTTGTCCTGCACCGCTCGCGCCGGCTTGTCGTAGTGGTTGTCCAGCCCCAGTTCCCCCCACGCCACGCACTTGCGGTGCGCCGCCACCCTCCGCAGGTTCTCCCAGTCGTGCGGCCCCTGGTCCGAGTACAGCGGGTGGACCCCGGCCGTGCACCAGACGTTCTCGTGCCGCTGGGCGAGCGCCAGCGCGTCCAGGCAGTCCCGCGTCGTTGTCGAGATCGTGATGCACCCGGTCACGCCGCACCGCCGCGCCTCGGCCAGTTCTTCCTCCACGCGCCCGGCGAAGTCGGGGAACGTCAGATGGCAGTGCGTGTCGATCACCGGTTCGGCCTCGATCGCCCCCAGCCCGCCCCCTTCCCCCCCACAGCGTACGATCGGACGCGGCGTGGGGGGGCGGGGCGGACGGGACGGGTTGACCCCCGCACGCCCGCACCGGTAGTCCCTCCCACGGCGTCCGCGTTCCTCACCACCAAGGGCTCTCAGATGCTCACTCCTTCGTCTCGCCGGGCCTTCTGCTTCGGCTTGCTGCGCTTCGCGCTCCTCGCCGCCTTCTCGATCAGCCTCGCCCCGACCGTCCTCGGCGAACCCCCCAAGCCCTTCGACCGCTGGTACGTCCTGCAGATGCAGGGCCAGCGCGCCGGCTGGATGCACGAAGCCCAGAAGAACGACGGCGACAACACCCGCTCGTCCTCCGAGGTGCACCTCAAGATCAAGCGCGGCGCTCTCGCCGTCGCCATGTCGATCCAGACCGAGTTCCTCGAGACCGCGGCCGGCAAGCCCATCTCCATGAAGTCCACCCAGACCCTCGCCAACACGCCCACCATCGACGAATACACCTTCACCGACAAGGAGATCCGCGTCGCCTCCACCCAGGGTGCCCAGCACTCCGCCTCCACCAGGCCCCTGCCCAAGGGAACATGGCTCACCCCTGCCGCGGCCGGCGACTACATCGCCAAACGCCTCGCCGCCGGCGCCGTCGAGATCCAGGTCCGTTCCATCGATCCGTCCGTCGGCCCCGACCCCGTCGTCTCCACCCGCAAGGTCCTGGAGCACACGCAGGCCGAGGCGCTCGGCAAGACCGTGCCGGCCATCAAGTGGTCCTCGACCGTGGACAAGTACCCGGGCGTCGAGTCCATCGAGTTCGTAGACCAGAGCGGCGTACCGATCCGCTCCGAGACCAACCTGGGCGGCATTAAGGTCGTCACCCTCCTGGCCGACAAGGACCTGGCCCTCTCGGAACTCGATCCCCCCGAGCTCCTCGACAGCACCCTCATCAAACCCGACAAGCCCATCCACGACCCGCGCGGCATCCACAAGGGCACCTACCTGCTCTCACTGCCCGACGGCAAGATGCCCGACATCCCTTCCACCTCCGGCCAGCACGCTGAGCGCATCGACGACCACGCCGCCCGCGTCACCGTCGATCTGGGTGGGGCGGGCGTCTCGCCCGCCATCGCCGCGGACGCTGAAGGTGCGGACCCGGCCTACCTCCGCGCCTCGACCATGCTCAACCGCGACGACCCGGAGGTTGTTCGCCTCACCGCCGAGGCGACACGCAGCGCCGGCGAGACCAAGACCGAGCACGCCGCGGCCATCCGCCAGTTCGTCTTCGCCTACATCACCAAGAAGGACCTGGGGGTTGGCTTCGCCACCGCCTCCGAGGTCGCCCGCACCCGCGCCGGCGATTGCTCCGAGCACGCCGCGCTCCTCGCCGCCATGCTCCGCGCCGACAACATCCCGGCCCGCGTCGTCTCCGGTCTCATCTACGCCGATAGTTTCGAGAACAAGTCCGGCATCTTCGCCTACCACATGTGGACGCAGGCATGGCTCCCGGGTGGCGACGGCGACCTGGGAGGTGGCAAGCCACGCTGGATCGATCTCGACGGCACGCTTTTTTCGGGGCTGACCTTCAAC
>JBGPGM010000376.1:0-3454 GCA_041483855.1 Phycisphaerae bacterium
CCAAGAAGGACGGGCTGGTGAACATCGGCGGGGTGCTGCTGATGCGCGAACCCGGGCTCTTTGCGCGCGCCTGCAACCTGCTCATTCTCACCGAGGGGTACGTGACGTACGGCGGGCTGGCCGGACGTGATTTGGAGGCCATGGCACAGGGCTTCCAGGAGGTCCTGCACGAGGACTACCTGCTGTACCGGGTCCGGAGCGTCGAGTACCTCGGCGAGCGCCTTCTCTCCTGCGGTGTCCCGATCGTCGAGCCCCCGGGCGGGCACGCGGTATACATCGATGCCCAAGCATTCTGCCCGCACATCCCGCGCGAGCGCTTCCCGGGCCAGGCCGTCGTGTGCGGCCTGTACCGCGTCGGGGGGATCCGCAGCGTCGAGATCGGAAGCGTCATGTTCGGGGGCGACGGACGCGCCCCGCCCCCCCTGGAACTCGTGCGCCTCGCGATCCCCCGGCGCGTCTATACCCAGAGCCACATCGATTATGTCGCCGAGGCGGTCGGCATTCTGCACGAATCTCGCCTGGCATTGCGCGGGCTGCGCATCGTGGAGGCCCCGCCCGTGCTCCGGCACTTCACCGCGAAGTTCGAGGAGGTGTGACGCCGCGCGGGCACGGGTCGATCGGACGCGCCGGCGGGAGTTCCGGGCCACGGACGCGCAGTCAAGGGAGGCCCCGATGTCGATCTATGAGTTCGAGGGAATCCGGCCGGTCATCGCCCCCGACGCCTACGTGCACCCAGCCGCCGTGCTCATCGGCGATGTGATCGTCGGGCCCGGCTGCTTCATCGGCCCGTGCGCCTCGCTCCGCGGCGACCTGGCCCGCATCACGATCGGCGAGGGCTCGAACATCCAGGATGGCTGCATCATCCATTCGTTCCCCGGCGGCGATGTCGTCCTCGAGGCCCAGACCCATATCGGCCACGGCGCTGTCCTGCACGGCTGTCACATCGGGCGCGGCGCGATGGTTGGCATCCAGGCGGTCGTGATGGACCGGGCGGTCGTCGGCGAGGAGGCCCTCGTCGCGGCCATGGCGTTCGTCAAGGGTGAGATGCAGGTCCCCGCACGGACCCTGGCGATCGGCATCCCGGCCCGCATCGCCCGCCCCCTGAGGCCGGAGGAGATCGCCTGGCGTGCCGAAGGAACGCGGCACTACCAGCACTTGGCCCGGCGCTATCGGGCGACTCTGCGACCGGTCGAGCCAATGGACGCCGTCGAACCGGAGCGTCCGCGCCTGCCGGATGCCGGCCCGGCCGCCCGACCGCCCGGGTAGTCAGGCCCGTTCCAGGATCGTCGCCACGCCCTGCCCGACACCCACGCACAGCGTCGCCAGTCCCCGCCGCGCACCGGAGCGTGCGAGCTCGTGAGCCAGCGTCGCGGCCAGGCGCGCCCCGGTGCAGCCGAGCGGATGGCCGATCGCGATCGCGCCGCCATTGGGGTTGATTGCGTCGGCGCTCAGGCCCAGTTCGCGAAGGCACGCGATCACCTGCGCCGCAAAGGCCTCGTTCATCTCGATCAGGTCGATCGCGGGTAGGTCGAGGGCGGCGCGGGCCAGCACCGCCCGCACCGCCGGGACCAGCCCCAGGCCCATGTACGCCGGGTCCACGCCCGCCGTCGCCGAGGGGCCGACCATGGCCAGGGGCGTGAGACCGAGCGTTCCCGCCAGCGTCGCCTCCACCAGCACCAGCGCCGCCGCGCCGTCGTTGATGCCCGAGGAGTTCCCGGCCGTAACGGTGGCCGCGGCATCCTGTGAGAACGCGGGGCGGAGCCGCTCCAGCGCTTCGAGCGATATGTCCGGGCGCGGTCGCTCGTCCGTGTCCACGACGACCGGCGGCCCCTTGCGCTGCGGCACGGGCACGGGCATGATTTCCGCATCGAACCGACCCCCACGCTTGGCCCTGGTCCATTTCTGGTGGCTGGCGACCGCGAACTCGTCCTGCTCGCGGCGCGTGATGCCGAACTTCCGCGCCACATTCTCCGCGGTCTCGCCCATCGAGTACGGGTGATAGCGCTCCGTCAGCTTGGGGTTCGTCATCCGCCAGCCGATGGTCGAGTCGAAGACCTGCGGCGTGCGCGCGAATGCGCCCTCGGTCTTGGGCATCACCCACGGCGACCGCGTCATGCTCTCCACCCCTCCGGCGACGAATACTTCCCCATGTCCGGCCTCGATCAGCCGCGCCGCCAGGTTCACGGCTTCCAGGCCCGAGGCGCACAGCCGGTTCACGGTGCAGCCCGGCACCGTCTCGGGCAGCCCCGCCAGCAGCGCCGCCATCCGCGCCACGTTGCGGTTGTCCTCCCCCGCCTGATTGGTCGCGCCCAGGTAAACATCGTCGATCCGCGCCGGGTCCACCCCCGATCGGGTCACGGCTTCTTTCACGACCAGCGCGGCCAAGTCATCCGGCCGGCAGGTCCCCAGCGCGCCGCCATAATCCCCGATGGGCGTCCGGATCGCGGCGACGATGGCGGCCCGCTTCATGTATGGATGATAGAGCCTGCACGGTCTGGCATGGCTGGTCACGCCTCCGGAGGAAAGCGGCCGAAGGGACTCGAACCCTCAACATTCAGAGCCTCTACGAATAGCGGATCGAGCGTTCTGAAGCAGATGAGGATGCAGCCGAGCGAGAGGAAGGCCTAATGGATGTCGGCGCGGCGTTCGTAGCGGACGCGCAGGCGTCGGAACTGGTGCAGCCAGGCGATCGTGCGCTCCACCACCCAGCGCAGGCGCCCTAGCCTCGTATCGTCGTCGGTCCCGCGTCGCGGCAGCAGCGGCTCGATGCCCTTGACGTGCAGCATCACCTCGCGGAAGTTGGAGTGGTACGCCTTGTCGGCCGTCAGCGAGTCCGGGCGGCGGCGCGGAGCGCCGACCTTGCCCCGCACCGGCGGGACCACGTCCACCAGCGATAGCAGCATGGTCCCGTCGTTGACGTTCGCCGCGGTGACCGTGGCGACCAGCGGTGTGCCATCGGCGTCGGTCAGGAGATGGTGCTTGGAGCCGGGTTTGCCGCGGTCCGTCGGGTTCGGGCCCGTCGCGGCGCCCCCCCGACCGCACGCACCGAGGAGGAATCGACGAGCGCCCGCGACCAATCGATCTGTTCCGCGGCGTTGAGCCTGGCCGGCAGGAACTCGTAGACCCTCTGCCAGACATCGGCCTTCTGCCATTCGGCGAGGCGTCGCCAGCACGTCATGCCGCAGCCCATCTCCTTGGGGAGCATCTCCCACTGGATGCCGGTGAGCAGCACGAAGAGGACGCCGGTCAGGCATGCGCGATCGGGCGCCCGCTCGGCCTACCGATCGGGGAAAGTTCCCGTTAGCAGCGTGGATCAATCGCGGGTCTCAGCTCTGAGCGCCTGAGAGAGCGACCGCAGGATCCTGTAGTCGCCCGAGAGGTCGGGCTTTCGGCTGCTCATGGTGTTCCTCCAGACAGCTCAGCCGGCGCGATCGGCCGACCTTTCCTCCGCGCC
>JBGPGM010000377.1:0-3453 GCA_041483855.1 Phycisphaerae bacterium
CCGACGGCGCGGTGGCGGGCGCGGATGGCGTCGAGGTCGGCGAGGGGGCGGCAGAGCCACTCGCGGAGGAGGCGTCGGCCCATGGGGGTCTTGCAGCCGGCGCCGTAGCGCGAGGACGTGAAGATGCCCAGGAGCGAGCCGGAAGTATCGCCGGGGCCGCGGCCGCCGGTACCGGTGGATCGCAGCGTGTGGAGGATCTCGAGCGAGCGGAGGCTGGTGGCGTCGACGATGCACGAGCCGGCCGGGTCCTCGCGTCGGGGCGGGGCGAGGTGGGCGAGCCAGCCGCCGGTGGCCGGGCGGGGCGCGGCGCCGGCCTGGGCGGGCTGGGCCGGGATGGGCGAGGGGCGGGCTTCATCGCTGGGCGTCTGGGTGAGGCGCAGGTAGCGGATGACAGCGCCGGCGGGGGCGATGACCGGGTCGTCGGGCGCGAGGCCGAAGCCGTCGAGCGTGCCCACGCGGTACTGGGTGAGCAGGGCCTCGCGGGCCTCGTCGAGGCGGAAGTGCCACGCCGGCTGGGGCGAGCCGGAGATGCGCAGGGCGTCGAGCACTGCCTTGATGCGCGGCGGGGGCTTGCCGTCGGCGGTGTCGGGGTAGAGGAGTTCGGTGACGCTCCGGCGGGCGAGTTCGTCGACCAGCGACGCCGCGGGGCATTGGAGCACGGTGAACCGGCCGGAGGAGAGTTCGGCGACGGCGAGGGCGACGGGCGTGTCGGGAGCATCGCCGGCGCCGAGGAAGCAGGCCGCGCCGAGGCTGGAGGACTGGTCGTCGGCCAGGAGAGCGTCGTCGACGAGTGTGCCAGGGGTGAGGACGCGGGTGACGTCGCGTTCGATGAGTCCCTTGGCCTGGCTGGCGTCCTGGACCTGCTCGGCAACGGCAACGCGGAAGCCGTGGTCGATGAGGCGGCGGAGGTAGACCTCGAGCTGGTGGTAGGGGACGCCGGCCATGGGGACGCCCTCGGTGCGCTGGGTGAGGGTGAGGCCCAGGGCCCGCGAGGCGGTGACGGCGTCATCGTCGAAGAGTTCGTAGAAGTCGCCGATGCGGAAGAGGAGCAGGCAGTCCGGGTGCCGCCGCTTGAAGCGGGCGTACTGCTGCATGGCGGGGGTGTCGCGTGGGGAAGCGGGGGGCATGCAGAGGTGAGGGTATCAGGCTCGGCGCGGGGTCGGCAGGACGAAGATGCTGCGCCGGGGCGCGTTGGTACGCTTGCCCAAGGTCGGTATGCCGTTCCGAGGAGACATCCACATGCCCCCGCGCAGCCGGTTCGTTTTCGTCCTCCTGATCGTCTCCACCACTGCGGCCCTCTGCGCCGACCCGCCGAAGACGAGGAACGTCATCCTGGTCATGACCGACGGGCTGCGCTGGCAGGAGGTCTTCCGCGGCCCGGAGGAGGGGCTGATGACCAAGGAGATTGGGGCCGTGGACGACGCGGAGGCGCTCAAGAAGCAGTACCCGGGCGACACGCCCGAGGCTCGGCGCGAGGCCCTCATGCCGTTCCTCTGGACCGTCATCGGCCGCCAGGGCCAGGTGTATGGCAACCGTGACAAGGGCAGCGATGCCCACGTCACCAACGGCAAGGCATTCTCCTACCCCGGGTACAGCGAGGCGTTCTGCGGCTTCGCCGACGACCGCATTGACAGCAACAAGAAGATCCCGAACTTCAACGTGACCGTGTTCGAGTGGCTGCACGAGATGCCCGCGTACAAGGGGCGGGTCGCGGCGTTCGGCGCGTGGGACGTGTTCCCGTTCATCTTCAACACCGATCGCTGCGGGTTCATGGTCGATGGCGGGGTCGAGCCGGTCACGCGGGGGATCATCACCGAGCGGCTGGAGCTGCTCAACCGGCTGCGCCAGGAGACGCCGACGCGCTGGGGCAACGAGCCGTTCGACTCGCTGACGTACCACACGGCGCTGGAGTGGTTCAAGGCCAACCGGCCGCGGGTCGTGTTCCTGGGGCTGGGCGAGACGGACGAGTGGGGGCACGAGGGGCGGTACGCGGACTATCTGAAGGCGGCGCACCGCGTGGACGGGTACCTGAGGGAGCTGTGGGAGACGGTGGAGGCGATGCCGGAATACCGCGGCACGACGTCGCTGATCGTGACGACGGATCATGGGCGCGGCGACGTGTCAACCGCGCCGGATGACTGGCGCAACCACGGGGCCAAGCACCCGGGCTCGGAGAACATCTGGATCGCGGTGATGGGCCCGGACACGCCGGCGCTGGGGGAGCGGGCGAACGTTGAGGCGGTGACGCAGTCGCAGGTGGCCGCGACGCTGGCGGCGCTGCTGGGGGAGGATTACGGCAAGGGGGAGGCGCGGGCGGCGAAAGCGATTGGGGAGGCGGTTGCCGGGTCGGGGCGGTAGCGGGGACGGAAGACGGAGAGGGCGGCGCGGGTCACTCGCCGAAGAGTGAAAAAGCCCTGAAAGCCAGGGCTTTTCCTTCAAGTGGAGCGGAGGAGAGTCGAACTCCCGACCTCATCATTGCGAACGATGCGCTCTACCAACTGAGCTACCGCCCCGGTCGATCAGGAAGCGGTCCAAGTATACCCAGGGCGGTGCGGGCGCGGCGGGGTCGGGGGGCGGCGCGGCGCCCCCGGGGGTTGTGCGGATCGGCCGGGGAGTGGCGGGGCGGCGGGCCGGGGCGCCTAGATGCACCCCAGTTGCATCTGCGCCCCGGGCGGCGTATAAACCGGGGGTATGGCATCGCACCGGCATAGCGTCTGGATCGTGGTGGGGCTGGCGGCGGCGGTCTGTGCCGCGGCCGGTGGGGTTCGCCTGGCGATGCTTGCCGGAGGCGGGGCGGGGGGCAGGGCGGGCGGGACGGGTGGGGGCGCTGGAACTGGCGGCGGCCGGGACGAGCCGCTGCGGGTGGTTGTGTCCATCCCGCCGCTCAAGGGGATCGTCGAGGGGCTGCTGCCGGCCGCGGCGGAGGTGGAGGTGCTCATCCCGCCGGGGGTGAGCGAGCACGGGTACGAGATACCGCCGAGCCGGATGGCGGCGCTGGCCCGGGCAGACGTGGTGGTGTACGTAGGGTTGGGGCTGGAGCCGGCGGTCGAGAAGTTCCTGCACGACCATCCGAGCGCGGATCGGCAGGCCGTGTGTTTCGCTGAGGCGGTCGGCGTCAGCGACGCTGACCCGAACGCCCCGAGGCACACGCACGGGGATGAGCACGAGCCGGACCACGACCCGGAGCACGGCGCGGGCGAGGCGGTTGACCCCCACCTCTGGCTCGACCCTGTGCTGGTGGGTCAGCTGGTGCCGTCGCTGCGCGCGGCGGTGGAGACGGCGATGGCGCGGCGTGGCGCGGGCGGTTCGTTGAGCCGGGAGGCCAAGGGCGCGCTGGATGAGGCGGAGGCGAGCCTCAAGGGGCGCATCGGCGCGGTTGACAAGGCGTATCGGGACCAACTCGGGAACATGGCTCAGTTCTACAAGGTGATCGTGGTGGCGCACGACGCGGAG
>JBGPGM010000378.1:0-3399 GCA_041483855.1 Phycisphaerae bacterium
GATCCTGTGCAGGGTTGGGTACACATCGTCGATGACGGACCTCTGCTTTTTAGTCCCACACGCCTGCTGGATCCGGAGCATCCCGGCGTGGCTGTCGGGCTTGAAACGGTGGAGGCACTCCAGGAATGTCGGAGCGCTGAAGACGAACATCCCGCTGTTCCAGGCGAAATGCCCGCTCTCGAGGTACGCCTGGGCGCGGTTGAGGTCGGGCTTCTCGACGAAGCGCTCGACGCGGAAGGCCAGGCCGGCGGCCCCGGGCAGCCCGTGGAGCACCGGCCCGCGCTCGATCCAGCCGTACGCCGTCGCCGGGTAGGTCGGCTTGATCGAGAACGTCACCAGCCGCTTCGGGTCCTGCTCGACGAGGCGGAACGCCAGGTCGGCGCGCTGGCGGAAGGTCTCCTCCGGCTCGATCAGGTGGTCGGCGGTGAGCACGATGAACACCGCCGACGGTTCGAGTTTCTGGAAGACGGCCGCGCCGAATCCCACCGCGTTGACCGTGTCGCGTCCGACCGGCTCGCCGAGGATGTGGTCGTCGGCGAACTGCGGCAGCGCGTCGCGCACGGCCTTGCGGAACGCCTCGCCGGTGCAGATGTAGCGCCGGTCCGGCTCGACGAGGCCCTCGAGCCTGGCCGCGGCGATCTCGAGCAGCGATCGCGCCGGCCCGTCGGCGCGCTTGCCGTTGCGAGCGATCAGGGGAAGGAGTTGCTTGGGCCGGTCCCGTCGGCTCATGGGCCACAGGCGCGTCCCCGCCCCGCCGGCCATGATCATCGCGTACCGCATAGGAGCGGAGACTATACCCGGGGCGTGCGGCGCTCAGCGTGAGGCGTACGCCGCGGAGACGATCTCGCTGGCGGTCTTCGGCCCTGCGGCGCGTTCCAGGACGCGAGCCACCATGCGTTCGGCGTCGGCCGGAGTCTCGCCGAGGGCGACGAGCGCCCGCGCCGCTTCCGCCCCTGCCGGGGTCAGACCCACGAATGCCGTGTCGCCTGCGCGCGTGAACTTCGGCTCGACCTGCCCGCCGGTCGCGCCTGATGCGTACGGCTCGACCTTCCCGTTCAACTCGGCGATCACGGTCTCGGCGAGCCGCTTGCCGATCTCGGGCAGGCCCTGGAGCGACCTGGCGTCGCGGCGAGCGATCCACCCCGCGATCACGCCCGGCTCGGCCGCCAGCGCCCGCAGCCCGCGCCGGTTGCCCAGCCCCTTGACCGTGGTGAACAACTCGAAGAACGCACGCTCCTGCGGCGATCCGAACCCCAGGATCCGCGGCACAAACGACCCCCCCTGGTCCCGCGACTCGTGGTACTCCATCGTGTGCAGCGTCAGCCGCTGGCCGACCTGCCCCTCCAGACGCGTCGCCAGGTACGTCGGGACCATCACCTCGTAGGCCAGCCCGGACCCCTCGGGGACAACCAACGCGCGGTTGCCCTCAACGCCTTCCAGCAGCCCGGTGACCCGAACAATCATCGCCCACAGTAGACCAGATCGGGGCGGTTTGTGCGGCGGGGCCCGGCGTCTGGCCTCAGTCCGCGGCGGGCGCGAGCCGATAACAACGGTTCTGGCGGGCGGGGGCAGGAGAGTCCATGCCCGCACCTTCCAAAGCAGCGACCCCGCGATCCCCTCGTAGGCCCGCCCCGCGCCGGGCGACGGTCGGCGCGCCGGGCCGCCGAACCGGCGTCACACTCCTGATCGGCACGCCGGAGACGATCCGGGCGTTGGCCGGCCAGCTGGCGGCCGTCGACGGGGCGCCCATGGCCGGCGGCTGCCTCTTGCTGCGGGCCGACGAGCGGTCCACCACCGACGACCTGGGCGTGCCGCTGCTGGGCTGCCTGGAGGATCTGCCGACGGTTCAGGGCACGCACAACTTCCGCACCGCCATCGTCAGCCTGCCGCGCGTCATGCACGAGGCCATCCTGCGCACGCGCCAGGCTCTGCGGCGAGCCGGGATCGCCGAGCGGTTTGTCCCGCCGATCACCGATTTCCTCGGCGCCGAGCCGGACGCCACGTCCACCGATCCGGCTGGCGGTCCGACCGACGCGCCCGCCTCCGCGTCGGCCAGGGGAAAGGTCCCATGTCGTCCCGCCGCCACCTGGCAGGCCCCCACCTCGCTCGACCTGGCCGCGCTCATTGGACGCACCCCCCATGACATCGACCGCCAGTCCGTCTCGCGCATCCTCGCCGGCAAGCGGATCCTCGTGACCGGCGCCGGCGGCAGCATCGGCTCGCACCTGGCCCAGGTCGGCGCGGCGTTCAACCCCGAGCAACTGATCCTGATGGAGCGATCGGAGAACGCCCTCTTCGAGATCGATCGCCAGATCGGGCGACGGTTCCCCGGCATCTGCCGGCGGGCCATCCTGCACGACGTGGTGGACGCCGACCAGACGCTGCGCCACCTGGACGCGCTCCGTCCGCACGTCGTGTTCCACGGCGCGGCCCACAAGCACGTGCCGCTGATGGAGGACCACCCGGCCCACGCGGTGACCAACAACCTCTTCGGGACGAAGTCGATCGCGGACGCGTCGGTCGCCACGGGCGTCGAACGGTTCGTGATGATCTCGTCGGACAAGGCGGTCAATCCGGCGTCCGTCATGGGCGCGACCAAGCGACTCGCCGAGATCTACGTCCGCTCGCTGGCCAGCGCGGGGGCGTTCGGCGCGCCGAACCCGACGCGGCTGAGCTTGGTCCGCTTCGGCAACGTCCTTGGCTCGGCATGCAGCGTGCTGACGATCTGGTCCGCCCAACTGGCCGAGGGCGGCCCGATCACCGTCACCGACCCGCGGATGACGCGGTTCTTCATGACCATACCGGAGGCGGCGACGCTGGTCATTCAATCCGCGGCGCTGGACACGGGGTCGCCCGCCGGTGACGCCGGCGCGCCGCCTGGTGCTCCCGTGTATGTGCTGGACATGGGCCGTCCGATCGGCATTGTCGATCTGGCCAAGCGCTTCGTGCGGGCACACGGCCTGGAGCCGAACGTCGTCGCGTCCTCCGCCGCCGACGGGCGCACCGTCACGAAGCAGGCCCGGCCATCGAACGGCACACCCACCATCGACATCGTCTTCACCGGCGCCCGGCCCGGCGAGAAGATTCACGAGGAGCTCGCCTACGCGGCCGAGATGCTCCGCCCTACCGCTCACCCGGGCATCAGCGCCTGGGGCGGCCCCGCCCCCGAGGGCGAGCGTGGCGCGGCCGTCGCATCGCTGGTCGCCGACCTGTCAGCGGTCCGGATGAGCACCGACCGGCAGGTGGTCCTGGCTGCTATCCGCCGCCATGTTCCCGAAATGACCCAGACAGATGCCGAATAAACAGGCAGAGTGTTGACACGGCGGCCGGCCGACCGACGTAGAATCGGGGTTAAGTTCTCCTCCCTGTCCAGTACCGGCCATGGCCGCCGTCCCCATC
>JBGPGM010000379.1:0-3399 GCA_041483855.1 Phycisphaerae bacterium
CGGAACTGCCTCGATTCACTGGTTGACCCGACCGGTGCCGGTGTGCGCCTCCTCTTCGACGCCGCCGACGAACTGGAATCGCTGCGGGCCGAGAAGATCCTGCACGAGTCCGGCCGGCCCGGCGTGATCCTCGGATCGGGCAACGAGTTCAGGCGCCTCGCAGCGCTCTCCGAGACGCCCGCCCATGCGTATCCGCTGATCGTCCCTCTCAACTTCCCCGAGAAGCCCAAGGTCGCTTCGATCGGAGCGGCGGAGGCCGTCGAGCTGCGCACGCTGATGACATGGGAGCAGGCCCCGACGAACCTCCGGCGCCTCGATGGCGCGGGGTTGAACGTCTCGCTGACGACGAGCAGACTCAAGGACCGCGCCAAGTTCCGCGACAACCTGAGGGCCGCGCTCAAGCCCACCGCCGAGGGCGGCGGCGGCCTGGCCGAGGAGCGCGCCCTGGCGATGCTGACGACCAATCCCGCCGGGGTGCTGGGCGTCTCGGCGACGTTGGGCACGATCGAGCCGGGCAAGACCGCGAACCTCCTGGTCACCGACGGCCCCGTCTTCGGCGAGAAGACCAAGGTGCGCGACGTTTGGATCGACGGCCGCCGGCACGAGATCAACGCCCCGCCCTCGCCGGACCTGACCGGCGAGTGGGAGGTCACGGTTGAACCGCCGCCGCCCGCCCCCGCCGCGATCACGCTGACGATCGACAAGGACAACAACATCACGATCCGCAAGGTCACCCCGGACGCCAAGCCCGAGGAGAAGCCCGCCGAGTCAAGGGCGCGCGAGGTGCGGGTCACCGAGAACAGGATCTCGTTCATCTTCGACCACGACCCCTTCGGCGAGAAGGGCGTCTTCACCAACTCCGGCCTGATCGAGACGCGCGGCGCGCCCGGCGGAGTCGGCGACACGCTCGTCTTCACCGCCACACGCTCCTCGGGCGTCGTCTTCACCTGGACCGCCAAGCGGCTGCCGCCCAAGCCCGCGGTGGAACCCCCTGCGCCCGCGGGGGAAAAATCCGCCGAGCCGCCCGGAGCCAACCCTGCGCCTGGCGCGCCTGCCGCCGCTGAGCCTCCCGCGCCACCCGGTGAAGCCGGTGCGCCGCCCGTCCCCGCCAAAGCCGAGAAGGTTGGCCCGCCACCTCCCCCCGTCCCCATCCCCGAGTCGTACGGCTATCCCTTCGGCGCCTACGCCCTTGACCAGCCCCCCGAACAGCCCGACTCGATCATTGTCCGCAATGCGACCATCTGGACCTCCGGCCCCCTCGGTCTGGTCGAGCCCGGCAAGGGCAACAGCGGCACGGAGCTGGTCATCGAGAAGGGCAAGGTCGCCTACGTCGGCCCGGCCCGGGCCCGTCCCGCGCCCGCCGGCGCCGTGGTCATCGACGCCACCGGCAAGCACATCACCTCCGGCCTGATCGACTGCCACTCGCACACGGGCATCTCCAAGGGCGTCAACGAGTCCGGCCAGGCCGTCACCGCCGAGGTGCGCATCCAGGATGTCACCGACCCGGACGCCATGAACTGGTACCGGCAACTGGCCGGCGGCCTGACGATCGTCAACAACCTGCACGGCTCGGCCAACCCGATCGGCGGGCAGAACTGCGTGAACAAGATCCGCTGGGGGTGCCTGCACCCCGACGACATGCACTTTGCCGGGCGCGACACGTACCCCGACGACAACCCCCTGCTCGCCAGCGCCCGCAAGCCGCTGGCAATGCCCGGCATCAAGTTCGCCCTCGGTGAGAACGTCAAGCAGTCCAACTGGGGCGATCGCAGCACCACCCGCTACCCGCAGACCCGCATGGGCGTCGAGACCCTGTTCCGTGATCGCTTCACCGCGGCGCGCGAGTACGGCGCGGCGTGGAAGAAGGGCGCGCCGGGTGTCGGGGCGTTGCCGCCCCACCGCGACCTGGAACTCGAAGCCCTCGCCCAGGTGCTCGACGGCACGCGGCTCGTCCACTGCCATTCCTACCGCCAGGACGAGATCCTCATGCTGTGCCGCATCGCCGACGAGTTCGGCTTCAAACTCGGCACGTTTCAGCACAACCTGGAGGGGTACAAGGTCGCCGACGCGGTGCGCGACCACACCCGGGGCGCCTCGCTCTTCTCCGACTGGTGGGCGTACAAGGTCGAGGTACAGGACGCCATCCCTTCCGCCGGACCGATCATGCACGACGCCGGCGTCGTCGTTTCGTACAACTCCGATTCCGACGAACTGGCCCGGCGCCTGAACGTCGAGGCGTCCAAGGCCGTCAAGTACTCGCACGGTGCGCTCCCACCCGACGAGGCCCTCAAGTTCGTCACCATCAACCCCGCCAAGCAGCTGGCCATCGACGAGCACGTCGGCTCGCTCGAGCCGGGCAAGGATGGCGACTTCGTCATCTGGTCCGGCCCGCCCCTTTCCACGTTCTCGCGCTGCGAGCAGACCTGGATCGACGGGCGTTGTTACTTCTCCCTCGAGCGCGACGCCAAGCTCCGCGCGCAGAACGCCGCCGATCGCGCCCGCATCCTCCAGAAACTCCTCGCCCAGGACACCAAGGCCGACAAGGAGGCCAAGGATGGCGCCAAGCCCGGCGACGGCCCGCCCCGTGCCGGGCGCCGCCGCCCCGGCGCCGACGACGACGACAGCGCCTGGCTCGACACCGACGGCGCGGCCGACGCCGATTCGCTCACCTCCGGCGCCCCCGTCCCCGCACGCCACTCCATCCTCTTCGATTCCATCCAGGCCGCCCGCGACGCGCGGCGCGAGTACTACCTCGATCTGATCCGACGCGGCATCGATCCCCGCTTCGCCCGCTGCGCCGAGTGCGGCCAACTCCTCTCGACGGAGAACTTCCGATGAGTCGCTTCCTCATGTCCCGCTGGCGCATCGGAACCATCGGCGCGGCGCTCGCCTCCGCAACGCCGGCCCTGGCCCAGGACCTCGTGCACAAGGCCCCGGCACAGCAGGAACCCATTGCGATCGTCGGCGCCACGATCCACCCCGTTTCCGGCCCGGCCATCGCCAACGGCTACGTCCTCTTCACCAAGGGCACGATCACCGAGGTCGGCCCCCTGCCGCGCACCTTCGCCGCCGGCGTCCGCCAGGTGGACGCCAAGGCCAGGCACGTCTACCCCGGACTGATCGGCCCCTACACCCAGATGGGCCTGACCGAGATCGGGGCCGTGCGCGCCAGCCACGACATGTCCGAGGTCGGCTTCGCCGGCATCACCCCCGAGGTCCACGCCAGCGTTTCGATCAACCCCGACTCCACCCTCATCCCCGTCACCCGCGTCAACGGCGTCCTCGCCGCGGCCGTCTTCCCGACCGGCGGCGTGATCCCCGGGCGCGCCAGCCTCATCCGACTGGAGGGCTGGACCTACGAGGACATGACCGTCAGGCCCGATTGCGGCCTGATCGTCA
>JBGPGM010000380.1:0-3393 GCA_041483855.1 Phycisphaerae bacterium
CAACGCCTGGCAGCAGTACGGCGGCGCCGGATCCCTGCTCTTCACGGCGGTCGTCATCTGGCTGGCCGACCCGGTGCGCCGCCGCCGCCTGCTCGACCTGGGCGCGGCGTCCGCCGTGGTCGGGCTCGGCGTCCTGGCCGTCAAGCTGCTCGTCGGCCGCCCGCGCCCGCGCCCGGAACTCGACGACCCCGTCACGTTCCTCGGACCATTCGGCGAGTACCCCATCACACTCAAGGACGGCACGACCGTGCTGGCTCACGCCTGGGACCCCATCGCGTGGCGCTCGGCCGACCTCTGGTCCATGCCTAGTAGCCACACCGCCTACGCCGCGTGCCTGAGCGTCTTCCTCGTCGCGCTGTACCCGCGCCTGTGGCCGCTAGGCGCCTTCATGGTGGCCCTTGTCGCGGTCTGCCGCGTCTTGACCGGCGCCCACTGGCCCACCGATGTTGTTGTCGGCGCGGCGCTGGGCTACGTGCTGGCCCGCGCGGCGGTGCAGGGCCGCTGGGGCGAGCGGTTGGTGGATTGGGTGTGGTCGCGATTCCGGCGGCGCGAATCGCCGAGGCCGTCTGTCCGAGCCGCGCCCGTCGGCGAACGCCCCGCGGCCGCACGCACACGCTGACGCCCCGTCCGCGCCCGGCTAAACTCCCACCCTTGGCAATCCCGGAGAGGTGTCCGAGTGGCTGAAGGAGCAGCACTGGAAATGCTGTATAGGGGTAACTCTATCGGGGGTTCGAATCCCCCCCTCTCCGCTTGTTTTTTTTCGCCCGCCGGGGCCTCCAAGCGCCGTGACTCCGCGCCAGGTCTTTGGACGTTGCCTCGGCGCGCGCGGCGGAGGAGTCGTACTCTTGGTTCATGTGCGGCCGATTCACGGCAAAGTTCACCGAGCGGCTCCTGCGGCAGATGGGGTTCATTGAGCCGTTGCCTCTCTACCAGGACAGGTACAACTTTCCGCCAACGGCACAGGGGCTCATCGGCCGACGGGTAGACGGAGCACTGACCGGCTCCTTGGCCACGTGGGGCTTGCGCCCGGCATGGATGAAGGATTCCAGGCTCGCCCCGATCAATGCCCGCGCGGAGAACATCGCCAACTCCCCCATGTTCCGGGGCGCGCTCAGGGCGCGCCGGTGCATCGTGCCCGCGAGCGGTTTCTACGAGTGGCAGGGGCTCGCAGAGGGGTCCAAGGGTGCAAAGCAGCCCTGGTACATCCACCGAGCCGATGACGCACTCCTCGCGTTCGCCGGTCTCTGGGAACCCGGCGAGAAGGGTGACACATTCACGATCCTCACGACGGCTGCGAATGACTTCATGCGCCCGATGGGCCACCGGATGCCGGTGATCCTGGAGCCGGAGCGGATCGGCGCATGGTTGACCGCGCCCGATCCGGCGCTATTGGTCCCGGCTGCCGCTGGCGTCCTCACCGCGCACAAGGTCTCGACTCGGGTCAACTCGCCCAAGAACGACGACCCGAGCCTCATTGACCCGGTGGCCTGAGTTCGGGCATACCCCAAGACGTGGGGGCACGCCGCCGATGCGCCAAAGGGTGAATCGCCAAGTCAGAATAATGGCGATGACCCAAACAAAATCTTGACAGATCGAGTACCGTCCATTATGCTAACAATATGGCGGCTGCGAGTCAACCACGTTCTATGCAGGCTCCTCGATCGCGAAACGGCATTCAGTCCGTTCTCGACGCCCTTCGCGGGCTGTGCACGTCCAGCAATGCGTCGAAGTTCGTGGTTGTTCCCACAGGGCTTGGTAGTCAGGAGGGTCTGGATTCCACTCTGCCCGGCGGCGGACTCAGCCGGGGAGCGGTCCATGAATGGATCGGTGTAGCCGAGCCCGCGGGCGAGGAGGACTCCTCGCCTCTGGCACGAGGGGACCGGGCGGGGAAACCGGGGAGGGCGGACGGATCGGCGCCCGCGCTCGCGATGCTCGTTCGGATCGCTCGTCGTGCGCTGGCGTCGGCAGAGGGTGTGGACGGCGCGCGGGGAACGCGGGCGGCGGGGCACCACCTTGTCTGGATCGGCCAAGCCGTCTGGCCTTATGCGCCCGCGCTTGCCTTGAGGGGAGAGCAAGCGGGAGGGGAGGAAACGAGTGGAAGTTGCGCTCTGGACCATTCCTTGTTCGTCCGGGCGTCTCGCCCTGCCGAGCGGCTCTGGGCGGCGGACTTGGCTCTGCGCAGCCGCGCTGCGGCGACGGTGATCGCCGACGGCTCGGGCTTCGACCTCGCGGCCACGCGCCGGCTGCAACTCGCCGCCGAGGCCGGTGGAGCACTGTGCCTGCTCGCGCGTCCGCCGTGGGAGCGATCCGTGCTCTCCGCCGCGGCGACACGGTGGATGGTGCGTTCCTGCCCTTCGCCGATCACGACAAGACGATGGACCGTCGAACTCCTGCGCTGCAAGGGAGCGCAGCCCGCGCCGGCGACCTCATCGAGGGACGGAACTTGCCTCTGGACCTTGGAGTACGACCATGCGACGCACGCTGTCACTGTGGTTCCCGACGTACTCGTCCGACCTCGTCAGGCGGAGGCTGGAGAGTCACCGGCCCGGCGCACCGGGTGATCGCGCCCGTTGCCGCGCACAGGCCATCTTGTTGACCAGGCAGGTGGGTGCTCGTGAGTTGATCGCCCGGCGGTGCGGGTATGCCGCGGCGGCGGGCGTGGCCGAAGGCATGGACGTGACGCACGCTCGTTCCCTGTTGCCGGCCGGCGCCGCACTCCACGTCGAACCGCACCGTCCGGATCGGGAGGCCGACGCGCTGCACGCGCTGGCCTGCTGGGCGCTTCGGTTCTCGCCGCTGGTCGCGCCCGATCCACCCGATGGACTTGCGCTCGACGCCACGGGCACGGAGCGGCTGCATCGCGGCGAGCCCCGGTTGATCCGCGCCGTGGCGGCCGCCGTACAACGCCTCGGCTTCCGTGTCCGCATCGCCGGGGCATCGACGTTCGCCTGCGCATGGGGGGTGGCGCGGTTCGGGAAGCACGACCTTGCCCGGGTCCCCCCGGGGCGCGAGCGCGGGGCGCTCAGGCACGAGCAGACGAGCAGCCGTTCCCTTGGCGCCGAAGCCGATCAGGCCGGGGCGACGGCGTTGGGCGAACTGGTGGATACGTTGGTCACCCGCCTCGGCGCCGAGAACATCGTCCGGATCGAACCGGTCGAGTCGCACCTGCCCGAGCGGTCCTTCCGGGAGCGGCCGGCGATGGAGGAGGTGCCCCGTGGCACGCAACGCCGTGAACCTCGATCGAGGAAAGGGGTCGCAAGTCGTTGGCTGGCGCTGAGTTGTGAATCGCGCGCGTGCGCGCGGCCTCCGAGCCGATGGTTGTTGTGCTGCAGCAACCAGGCGGAAAGGAGGCCACGATGTTCAGAGCATCGATTGGCGGCAGGGATGCCGCGC
>JBGPGM010000381.1:0-3381 GCA_041483855.1 Phycisphaerae bacterium
ATTGGACTGCCGCCTCCACGACCGCCACCGTCGCGATGCTGTCCAGGTTCCGGGCCGTGGTGGCGATCGAGCGGTGCATTGCCATCGCCTCAGCGTGCCGACAGTTGCCGTCGTCGTGGGGCATCGCGGGGCACGGCCGTGCGCGGCGGATCCCTGCGCGGCCTGAAAGCTTCGTTCCCCTCGGAACCTGTAGCTTTCAGGGACCACCGGGGGCCGCGGCAAGCAGTGCGGCACGCCCGAAGGTCCCGGCCGCACCACCCAGCCGACGCCGCCGACCAATCGACCGATCGTGTGGTTGCTGTGATTCCGGTGGACGCTTGGGGCGAGCGTCGTGCCGATGCGTATAATGAGGGAGTCGCGGGGAATGAGGGGCGTATCAACTGGGCCGTTCGCGCCGCACGCGCCGCGTCGGGAAGCGTGGGTGGCGCCTGCCAGAGGGGCGGGGGCGTGCTCGACGCGGCCGGGGTGCGCTAGGGCCTGCCCCGCGGGGCCCACGAGAAGCGCCGGCTCGCGGAGAGTCGGCGCGGTGTCCGGATCACGGATGAGACGGCACATGGTTGTCGAGACGGGAAACGGCGCGTACCTCTTTCGGGTCTTTGACCGGCAGGCCGCGGCGGTCTGTCTGGCCGGCGACTTCACCGGCTGGGACAGCGGGGGGATTCTGATGACGGACGATGGCGGGGGATGGTGGAGCGCCCGGATCTGCGTGCCGCCCGGGGACCACCTGTTCAGTTATCTCGTCGGCGGGGTTGAATGGCGTCCGGATTACGCCGCGAACGGCATTCGGCGCAACGGCTACGGGGGATGGGTCAGTTGCCTGATCGTTCCCGAGGTGGCCGCGTGCGTGGTCGAGGCGCCGCGCCGGCGGCCGATGGTCGGCGGGTTGCCCGGCGCCACGCCGGCCCGGGGGCGTAGGCGCCGGCACGTGGCGCGCCGCCGCGCCTGGGGCGGGCAGGCCGGCGTTCGGGCGCACGTCGCTGGCGCGAGAGTTTCCGGCGACCCGCGTCGGGCCGCGTGACCGCCAAGCAAGCCCATTTCAAGGTGGGTCCACCCAGGTCACGGCTCGCACGCACGAGGGGAACAGAGACCGGCGCGATGCGCGAGGTCCAGCCGACGAGTCCGATGGACCGTTGGCGGGACGAGATGCCGGGGTTCTTCGACCGCTTCGTCGAGGAGTCCCTTGGCTGGCGCGCCGGCAACGGCATGACGACGCCCGCGGGCGGGATCGGAGGGGCTGGACCGTGGTCGGGGGCGCGAGCGGACCGGCACGCACGGTTCGGCCGCGTGGGCGACTGGTCGCGGGCGTGCACGGCGGAGATGGCCGGGGTTGCCCGACCGGGCCATCGGCTCCGGGCGGCGCGGAGCGGTTGCGGAGCACGAACGGGGTTGGCGAACGGCTCTCGCGGGGGTTCTCTGTCACGAACGAGGCTCACCATGCAGATTCCCGTCCAGATCACGTTCCGCGGCGTTCCGGAGTCCGACGCCGTCGAGGAGGCGGTGTGGAGAGAGGCGGCCAAGTTGGAGAGGTACTCCAAGTCGATCACCTCCTGCCGGGTCGTGATCGGTTCACCGCACCACCACCAGCACACAGGGCGGCTGTTCAGCGTTCGGATTGACATGACGGTGCCGGGGGAGGAACTGGTCATCAACCGCGAGCACCGCGAGCACGGCTCGCACCGCGACGTGTACGTGGCCATCCGCGAGGCGTTCGACGCGGCCCGCCGGCAACTGGAGGACTACGTCCGCGTCCGCCGGCGCCGGGTGTGACCAGTTGTGTCCGTCACGCGGCGCTGGCGGACCCGCAGGCTGGGGCTTGGCCGCTCTCGTAGGGGGCGATGAGGTTCATCATGCCGGCAGCGTGGTCGGCGTACCGCTCCAACGGGCTGGGGTTCCGCAGCGGTTGCGAATGTCGCGCAGCTCAAACACCAGCGTTCGGTCCGACTTGCCGAGCTTGTACCGGAAGACGTACTGCCACTGGACGTCGAGAATCCCCAGCAGCGCTTGAACGTCCCACGCCGCGGGTGATGCCGACACCAGCGACGCCACCGGGCCGACGCTCCCACCCTCGCGAGCCTTCTGCTCCCACCCGTCCCCGAATTTGGCCCGCAGTTCCCGCTCGACGAACGGGTACAGGCCGGCCGGGAGAAGTTCGAGCGCCTTGCCGACACGGTCCCGGTTGGAACTTGCCATCGCTATCAGCTCACAAACGCCGGAAAGTTGAACCCGTCTTCTATGTGCAGAGCCAAGGCTTCGAGTCGCTCACTCAGTTCTGCTGCCGTCAGACCCCCCTTGACGGTCACAGCCATGCCGCTGGCCGTGTACTGTCCCACGCCGCCCTTCACTTGGGACACCACTTCGCGCAAGCCCTTGGCGACGTCACTTGGCGACACGAGAGTCCGTGAAGACACCGTAACAGGGCTGTTGGACTCGCGCTCATCGGCCTCAATCACCGACCATACTGTCCCCGGCGCACCATCCTGTGAACTCAGGTGATACAGCCGATACGCCACTAGCCACTCCTCTCTTCGCCGAACAGCCCACCACCAACTGCCGCCGTCTGCGTCGCCCTGGCTGCCAGCTTCAGAATCTCCGGCCAGCTCACCACCAGGGCATTGTACGAGATCGCCTCCCCCGCCCACTTCTTCCGCTCGCACACGGTGTACAGCCGGTACGCCAGGTTCCGGGCCACGTCAGCCGCGCCGGCGTAGACGGCGTTGATCCGCCGCAAGAGGTCCGCCGCGGCCTGCTCGCCGCCAGTCTCCAACGCCCAGCACAAATACTGGCACACCTCCCAGTGCAGGATGTCGTCATCCTTGGCGGGGTACGTCCCTGTCCGGCCAGACCCAGTGCCCGAACCCGACCCGCTGCTGCTGCGGTCGTCGGACGAGCTGATCGACGACCGGCTGGCGGCCGCTGGGGCCCCACCTTCTGTCCACGCCCGCGCAACGGCCTCGCCTCCTCCACCGTCGCCGGCGCGATGCGGTCCGGCGCCCGGGCACGGCGCCCCGCTCCGCGGGCGTCCATCGTGGCCATTGGCCGGTCCATGCGGGGCATGGCGGTTATCTGCGCGTCTTGGTCTTTCTGGGGATGGAGGTGCCGGAGGAAGGGGCTTCCCTTTGGGGGGCCTCTGGCATCAGCGAGCGATCATCGGCACGGGGCGCGCGGGTTCCAGCTCTATCGCCGTGCGCGTGTCGGCTACGTTTGCGTGCAAACCCGTAACCCGCAGCCGGTCGCGGCTCCGCGCGCCCCGGTGGTACACTCCGGGGGCGCCGTGCCATCCGCTCGGGCCAGCCCGTCGCTCGTTGCGCCCGCCGGCGCTCGCCGGCGGATGTGGCTGGCGGTGGCCGCCCTGGCCTCCGCGGGCGCCGCTCCCGCGCGAAC
>JBGPGM010000382.1:0-3370 GCA_041483855.1 Phycisphaerae bacterium
CAGGTACGGCAGCGACCGCTGGTTGCTGTCCTGGGCGCTGGCCCGCGCCTGCTCCAGGCAGTGCTGGACCTCCTCCGGCGTCGCCAGCCCCTGGTCCACCACGATCTTCCCGATGATCGTGTCGACGTTGCTCCCGCCCAGCGCCTTGGCGCGCGCGCTCTCCTCCTTCGCCTGCCGCTCCGCGGCCGCGTTCGCCTTGGAGTCCATCGGCGACGTCTCGGTCAGGTCGAGTTTGCGCTTCACGTCGCTCATCCAACCCCGCAACAAGGAGCCGGCACGCCCAAACCCCCGCGCTCCATGGCCGACCGTACCACCGCCGGCTCGTTCCGCAACCCTTCCGGCCGCGCGGGGTGGCGGGAGCGGGCCGGGCAACGTAAGACCGCACCCGGTTGGAGTCAATCGTCGGCAGGATCGCGCGGCCGTTGAAGTGTACGTCACCCGAACGGGTGTTGTTCCGCGTGCGCCTTCGCCGCCACGGCACGCCGGCCGCTCCGGCGCGTTCTCGGACCCCGCCGACCGTCATACCGCACCGCGCCTCGTTACGATCAGGTTCCTTTTCCCGGAGCCCGCCGTGCCCAACGCCATCGTCCTCGGCGCCGGAATGGTCGGATCCGTCATGGCCGCGGACCTGGCCTCCGAGCCCGGCTTCGCCGTCACCGTCGCCGACGCCCGCCCGGAGGCGCTGGCGCGAGCCGCCGAAACCGCGGTCCGCTGGCGCGTTCCCGTCGCCACGATCCACGCCGACCTCTCCGATCCGCGCGCCCTGGCGCGAGCCATCGGCCCCTTCGACCTCGTGCTGGGCGCCATGCCCAGCACCCTCGGCTTCCAGACCCTGCGCACCGTTATCGAGGCACGCAAGAACTTCTGCGACATCTGCTTCATGGCCGAGAACGCCCTCGACCTGGACGACCTGGCCCGATCCCGCGGTGTCACCGCCGTCGTCGATTGCGGCGTCGCCCCCGGCATGAGCAACCTGATCGCCGGCTACGCCGCGGCCGCGCTCCAGCCCTGCGAGCGCCTCGAGATCTACGTCGGCGGCCTGCCGCGCGAGCGCCGCTGGCCCTTCCAGTACAAGGCCGCGTTCAGCCCCGCCGACGTGATCGAGGAGTACACGCGCCCGGCCCGGATCGTCGAGAACGGTCGCGTGGTCGTGCGCGAGGCCCTGAGCGAGCCGGAACTGCTCGACTTCGCGGGGATCGGCACGCTCGAGGCCTTCAACACCGACGGGCTGCGCTCCCTGGCGCTGACGCTCAAGGTCCAGTTCATGAAGGAAAAGACCCTGCGCTACCCGGGTCACATCGAACTCATGCGCGTCCTGCGCCATACCGGCCTCTTCGGGCGCGACCCCGTCCGCGTCGGCGTGAGCCCCGGCGCACCGGCCGAGAGCGGCACGCTCGTCCGCCCTTTCGACGTCATCAGCGCCCTGATGTTCCCCCTGTGGACCTACGACCCCGGCGAGGAGGACCTGACCGTCATGCGCGTGATCGCCGAGGGAGCCGACCGCGCAAGTGGGCGCGCCACGCGCGTGACCTGGGACCTGCTCGACTTTTTCGACCGCCCCACCGGCGCCACGAGCATGGCCCGCACGACGGCCTTTCCCTGCACGATCATGGCCCGCCTCCTGGGCGCGGGCGAGTTCAGGACCCCCGGCGTCATGCCCCCCGAGCGCCTCGGCGCGATCCCGGGGATGCTCGAGCGCGTGCTCGCGGCCCTCGCCGCCAAGGGCGTCCACTACACGCACGCGGCCTGCGCGATGTGACCGCCCGCTGTACGCATGCGGCGCAATCCCCTACCAATACCACGGTCCCGGTGGTACACTCGTGGCATCGAGTGACGGCCCGTTCTGGGTCCGCCATGCCCTCTCGGGTTGCGTCCGCCAGGAGCCAGACCATGTTCACGCTCAAGCGCCGCGCGTTCACGCTGATTGAACTGCTCGTCGTCATCGCCATCATCGCCCTGCTCGTCGGCATCCTGCTGCCGGCGTTGGGCAAAGCCAGGGCTCACGCCAAGCGGATCCTGAGCCTGGCCAACCTCCACTCCAACAGCACCTACCTCACCGTCTACGGCACCGACCGCAAGGAGATCTTCGTCAACCCCTATTCCATCAGGCATATCTGCGTGACCGAGCCGCTCGGCTGGGTCTGGGTGCCGACACAGGAGTGCGCCCTGGGCTGGCCCTATGTGACGCCGTACTCCAACAGCGGCACCGAGTCCTACGGCTACCACTGGCTGGCCCACACGTTCTACGGCGATGCCGACGTCGAATCGCGCTTCCAATCCAACATCGCCCCCGGTGACCGTGCCCTGGCCGACTGGTTCGTCGAGAACCAGCCGGCCCAGGGCGACTGGACCTGGATCTTCCCTTCCTCCTACTGGTACCCGCCCGTCTTCTGGCAGCAGTCCTCCCGCTTCGACGGGACCACCCGCCCCCAAGGCACCCAGGCCAACAAGTTCTTCATCAGCCGCAACCACATCAGCGACTGCGTCTACCCCAGCCTCAAGGTCCTGATCTTCGAGGGCAAGGACTACGAGGATGTCAGCCAGTACATGTGGAACAACGCCCGCGCCAACACGAACGTCGCCATGGTGGACGGCAGCGTCCGCGTCCTTCGCATGGCCGACATCATCGCCCAGACCTCCGACACCGCCCCCGGCGGCCTGCCGGCGCCCTCGGGCACCTGGAATCCCGGCGTCGGTGAGATGTCCGGCTACCTCGAATACGGCCCGCCCCGTTTCATCTGGGAGTACGGCCTGCCCGCCTATTTCTTCGCGACCCGGCACGGCCTGCGCGGGAGGGACGTGCGTTGACAACCGCCCGGGCCGCGGCCGCCAACCAAGCGGTTTCCCGCACACGCCTGGCCGTTGGCGTCGGCATCATCATCGTCCTGAGCGCGGCGGTCCTCTGGCTTAACCTCGGGCCCTTCGGCGGCAAAGTGGACGATGCGCTCAACGAGAAGAACGCGGCCATCGCGCGCGACGCCGGCGGCGACACCCCGCCCCCCAACGCCGAGGCGATCGAGCCCGACCCGACGCCGCCAAGCCTCGACGGCCCGGTGGATGTGCGCACCCAGCGCAAGCAGGAGTTGCAGCAGAAGGCCCAGCAACCCAAGGCCGCCGCTCCACTCCGCGGCGGCTGATCGCCCCGAGCACCCCCGGCTTGCCCGGAGCTGCGAAGCGGCGATAGGACTTCGCCAGGCGCGGACTCTTGACGGAAGATATTGATAGACAAAGAGTTGCGCCGCACGCCCCGCCAAGGGCGACGCCGCGGCCATCGCCGGTGACCCGGTGATTCCGGGCACTTGAAACTGTCCGCATTGGCACCGCTTCCGGTCCCGTCGCTCCATCCCCCACAACACGCACTGGACTGGAC
>JBGPGM010000383.1:0-3369 GCA_041483855.1 Phycisphaerae bacterium
CACCACCTCAAGCCCCTGCGGCTGGCGGCGATGGTCGCGGCACTGCGCTCCGGCAAGCACGTGACCTACCGGCTGACGCCGGCGGTCGCTATCGGCGTGTACCAGGGCAGACCGGTCATCGAGGTGTCGGCCGCCGACGGCTCGGCGGTGCAGTTCAGGGCGCCGCGCCAGCCGCCGGACCGGCCGCCCCCCTCCCCGGGGCGCGACGCGCCGGGCGTCGGACCGCGGGGCGGCGCGCCGGACAAGGGACCCGGCGTCCCGAAGAAGCGCTCCGTCAAGGCTTCACGCGGCGCAGCTCGCACGCCGAAGCCACGTGCTCGCTGAGTTCCCCATCGTCCCAGCGGACCCGGACCTCCAGCACCTCACCCGTGGCCGGGTCGATCTCCCAGGACTCGACGCTCCCGAACTCCCCCGCCGGGTCGGCCTTCGGGTCCGCAACGTCCTTGGCCCAGCTGACCCGCAGGCCCACGCGCATCTCGGCGGCCGTGAACTGGCGCTCCGGGCCGCGGTCGTAGATCAACTCGCGGGGCAGTTGCTCGACCAGCGCCAGCCCGTCGACGGCGCGCAGCGCTTCGAGGCGGTCGTCTCGACCCAGGTTCTCGAAGGGGACCAGCGCGTCGTGGAGGCGTTTGGCCTCGTCGTACACGCTTCCGTAGCGCCACTCCTGCTCGCGCATACGAAGGCACCACAACTCGTGCGCCGCCCGCGCGATCAGCGCCTGGATCTCGTTGAGTTCCACGGTGAACCTCGCGCCCGTGCTCGAGCCGGCACAAGTCGAGGCGTGCCGGCCGGGAACGATGCTACCACGCCGACCGGCGGCGCCAACCCGCGGCGCACCGGTGGACAATGTGCGTCGGCCGCGGTGTTCGGGGACTCGCGCCAAGGTGGGGGCTTTGGGCCGGCGGGGAGATCTACTCATGGGGTGCGCAGCTTGAGCTTCTGGGCGCGGGCCCAGTCGCGCCAGGCCTCGCTCTCGCCGCGGAGCGCGATCTGGTCCAGCTGCGCCGCGGTCTTGTCGTCGGTCTTGGCGTAGCGGACCTGGGCGCGGGTCAACCCTTGGAGCGAGGGCAGGTGATCGGGATAAACCTCCAGCGCCGCGCGGTACGCCTGGATCGCTTCATCGACGCGGCCGGCGCGCTCGAGCGTGATGGCCAGGTTCAGCCGCGGGTCGGGGTGGCCGGGCATGAGTTTTCGAGCCCACTCGAACTCCCCGGCCGCCTGGTAGAGATCGGGCGGGTTCTGCTTGAGGTAGAGCACGCCCAGGTTGTTGTGGGCCGGGCCGTTGTAGAGGTCGGCGCTGAGGGCCTTGCGCAGCAGAGCCTCGGATCTGGCCGGATCGGAGTCCATGAGCCCTGATGCTTCCTTGTTGAGCCGCTGGGCCGCGGCCTCGTCGCGTTCCGTCTCACTCAGCGGCGTGTACGGCCCGGTGCGTCCATGCATCGTGCAGCCCGGAGCCGGTACCAGCGCCGCAACCACCAGCACAACCGACGCCGAGGCTCGCCACGCTGGGCATTTCAACGGCCACCTCCCGTGCCGTCGATGAACAAGACCTCCAGCACGATCACGGCCCGCAAGGGCAGGTCTCCACCGCCGCCGACCGCTCCTACCTTGCCCCCCAGTGGCGAAAGGTCCACGCTGGCGACCGTCCAGTCCGGCTCGCGGGTGCGCCAGGCCTTAAGGAATGTTCCGACCTGCGGGAGAGTGGCCGGTTCGAGCGTCAGCGTCGCCCGCCGCACCTTGGTCCTGACGCTCTCCCCACTCGCGCCCCCGATCCCCCCAACGGCGGACTCGGCCTCGGGGGAGAGGCCCGACAGCGACGACGAGGGCAGACCGCCCGCCTGCAGGGCGGTACCGACGCGCTCGGCTAGGCCTGCGGGGGAACTCCTTCGCAGCGCCCACGCGGGCATCGCCGCGCGAAGGCCCGAGATCTGACCCGCCTGCTCCGTGACCGACCGCAGCCTCGCCAGCTCTGCAACGGCTCGCGCCCTGGCCCGGTACGCGCCGTGTCCCGTGACCGCGACTGAGGTCACGACCATGATCAGCACCAACGTCCACACGATGAAGATGGAGCGCGTCACGGCCGGACTCCTTGCGAGGGACGGAGCTGCAGTGTCAGCCGCGTGATGTTCTCGACGGCGCTGAGCCGCGGCTCCTCGAGCGTCCAGCCGGGTGGGGGCGCCAGCGCCTTGAGGAACGGCGCGGCATCGCCCTCGACGGCGACGCTGATGGTCGCGCCGGCGCCCGAGACGGTCACCGATTGCGGCTTGGACGGGACCCCCACGGGCCAGGCCTTCAACAGGTCCGCCAGCGCCAGCGCGGCATCGAACGTGGGGCGCGCCCGCGAGACGGTCTCCGTAGCGCGGCGCAGGCGAGCGAGCTCGAGCGCCAGGCCTTGGGCGGTGCCCGCCGGATCGACGGCGGTCACAACCATGTCGCCGGCCTGCGCGGCCGAGGCCGCGATCGAGTCCCAGTGCGCTGTGCGTCGGAGAAGGCCGGCGGTCACAAGCGAGCCGCACAGCAGGGCAATGGCGGCTCTCACGGCGTGCCGGCGCAGCCGCGCCCGGCGGATTGGGGCGGGTTCCATGTCGCCGACGAGCAGGTTGAACGGGTCAGGGCTGACGGCCCCATCCAGGAACGGCGGGACACGCGCGGGCGTGAGCGAGAGCGCGTCGGCGTCGATCCCGGCCAAGTCGGCCTTGGCGATGGCACACACTGCAAGGCGTCCATCCCCCATGGGGTAGCACACGGCGTGCATGTCCTCGGGCTCCCCGGGCACGTCCTCGTCCAGCGCGGGGCGCAGCCCGATCGGCAGCGGCCCGGCCTGCTTGAACCCAGGCGCTTCCAGCACCGACCAGTAGAACCGCTCCGGCGGCCAACGCAGGTGCGTGGGGCTGGTCATGGGCGGGCTCCCGTGGCGGTGGTGGCGGAGCCGGCGGGGCTGGACGCGGCGCTCTGAGCCAGCGCCAGCGTGCGCACTCCGGCGTCGTCCCTGATCTGCACGGTGGCGGCCGTCACCTGTTCGACCGTGCGGCCACCGCTCCTCTGACCCTGGCCCAGCGACAGGACGCGGTCGGCGTCGGGGTCATAGAGCAGGGCCCGGTAGGACCCGCCCGCCCCCCCCTCACGGACGATGGCCAGCAGCTGCAGCTTCAGCGGCGGGGGTGGCGCGGGAGGGGGCGGAGGCGTGGGCGGAGGCGCTGGGGGTTGGGGGGCGAACCACAGCGGGGCGCGGAACGCCGACGTGTCAAGCGCGACCTGCATCGGCTCTGGTGGTCCGGATGAGCCGGGCGCCGCCCGCGGAGGCGTGGGGACAGGCACGTCCTCGGGTCCCAGCGGCGCAAACGCCCATGCGGCGGCCGCCAGCACCGC
>JBGPGM010000384.1:0-3337 GCA_041483855.1 Phycisphaerae bacterium
ACGAACAGCCGGTGCATCAACACCCCCGCCCACGACAGACCGACGGCCAGGGACGGCGCGGCCACCGTCGCGATCAGCCTCCCATGGTCCCACAGCGCCCAGCCGCTGACAAAGTACCAACCGACGATCAGTGCCCCCGCGGCCACCGGCGAGAGCAACACCCTGGCGTGGACGCTGGCCGCCGTGCCGCACAGCCCCAGCGCCACGATCGCCAACAGGTCGGCCCAGCGAGGCGCCGGCACGCGGGCGTAGCCGGTCAGGAGCGCATTGGCGACGGCCGCGTGGACGTGAACGCCCGGCGTGCGGGGGTGGATGGCGGTGGCGGGGAAGTCCGCGATGGCTCCGGTAGCGGTCCATCCGACGAAGCAGATCTTGCCGGCCAGCCGCTGGTGCAGGATGTCGCGCGCCCGGGCGATGCGCTCCACGCCGGCGTCGCACTCCCGGAGAAGCGCAGGAACGCCCTGGGCGATCGCCCGCGTATTGGCCAACACGACCGCACTCTCGCGCGAGAGCGACGCCGGGTCAGGATTGCCCATCGCCGCGAGCGAGTCCGCGGCCTCGTGGGCGGCCTTCTCCCACACCGGACGCTGGGCCGCATACAGCCCTTCCCAGCCGGCATCACCCGGACGAAGACTCTCCATCTGCGCCCCACGCTGCGCGTACCCGTCGATCGTGAGCAGATCGAGGTGCGCGGCGGCATCCGTGAGGTGGTCCAGCGTCGCGACGTTCCGACGGATGGCGCGGCTCAGGCGCGCCGGCTCCAGGACGAAGCCGATCGAGATCTCCGCGTCCGCCTGGGCCGTGTCGCCGAACTTCCGCCGCCAGTCCGCCGCCGCTCGCGGCCAGGTGATGTAGTGCAGGGCGTCGAAGTCGCCCGCGGACAAACGCGAGCGAAACATCGGCAGCCGGCCCTTCGGCGCAGCCGCCGCGTCGGCGGTCGGCGCAACGACCAGCGTCTGACCCCCCTCGATGCGGATGGCCTCGCTCTTGACGTTCCAATGCTGCGCGACGGCCGCGAGCCCGAGTGTCGGGTAGAGCCGGTTCCGGAACCGCACCCACAACGGGATGCGCCGCACGACGCCGTCAGGGTCGTGCCCGCCGAGCGTGACCGTCGCCAGGCGCGCCGCGCCCCGGGCAATCGCCGCGACCGGCGGTGACGGCGCGCCCGTCGCCGGCCAGCGGCTCACATCTTCGGGCACGGCGATCGTTGACGCCGCGCCCTTGGCCCGCAACGTGCCCGCCTGGTCCAGGCGCAGCCAGACCAGGTCGTGAGCCGGCCCGGTCGTCGCCGCGCGCTCGGATTCCGGGAGCAGCTCGGCCGCCAGGCGCGCCCGCGCGCCCGCATCCTCCAGGTCGATCGGCTCCGGCCCCCAGTTCAGGCGATCGAGCACCTGGCCGACCGACAACCGGTACGCCGCCGAGGCCCGGCTCTCCGGCACGCCCGCCGCCGCCGGAGCGGGAGTCTCGGACTCGCCCAATGGCATGTCCAGCGCGAGAACCACCGCCCCGCTCTCGCCGATCGCCGCCGCGAGTTCGTCGTCATCGCGCACAAGGCGGGACCCGCCCGGCGTGCCCGGCGCCTCCTCCAGCCGCGGGCGCTGCGACTCGTCAAGAAGGATGTCCAGCGCGATGACGCCCGCCCCCGCCCGTGTCAGCTCGCGCACCGCGTCGGCCAGGTGAGTGCGGTCCCACGGCCAGCGTTGCACCGTCCGCGTCGCCTGGTCGTCGATCACGACGATCGCAATATCGGGGCTCGGCCCCGGAGATGACCCGGCGAACATCCTGGCCCGCCAGTCCTGCGTCGGCAGTTCCAGCCCGTCCAGCAGGCCCGCCGTGCTCAGCAGCGCCACCAGCACCGTGACGCCCGCGCCCAGCATCCACTGCCGCCGGCGCATCTTCGCGGCCAGGCTGGTTCGTCGGGCCCTCGCAGGATCGGTAGCGGCCATGCGCGGGAGTCTAGGTCAGGCGGCCCCCTCCGCCGGCCGCGCCCGGCGCTCCCAGCCTGTCCAGGGACGCCACACTACGGCCCGGCCGCCTTCTCCCCCGCCGCCCTGGCCGCCGCGAACGTCCGGTAGTCCTGCGCCCTGGAGATGATGCCCAGGTACTCCAGCCCGGAGATCACCTGCATCTCGGAACTGGGGGGCATGATCTCCAGGTGGATGAGTTCGCGCAGGGCGTACCTCGGCGCCGGTCCGACCACGTGCATCATGACGCCCCCCTTGACCTGGCAGACGACGCACAACGCCCGCGCCAGCGTGGCGCGGCGCATGGCCATGTCCGCCGGTTCGTTGAACGACTGCCGGAGCCAGCCGCGTTCCTTGGCGTCCACGAGGCGCCCCTCATAGTCGCGTCGCGCGTCCGTCCCGTCGGCCAGGAGGAACAGGCCGTGCAGCCCTTCGTCGTTGGACACCGCCGAGTGCACCGGCAGCGTGTGCCAGAACCTCAGGTCAGCCTCGCCGTCCCCAGGCCGGTACGCCGTGTCCAGCGGCGACTGGACCATGGTCCGTCCGCACGCCGCCAGAGCCGTGCCGACCAGCGCGCCGGCGCACAGCCGCACGAGTGGACCCAGGAACGTCGCGCGCCGGCGATGCAGGCCCGCGAGCGTGCCCCCGCTCCCCCGCGTCTCCAGCCTTCCGTGTTGAACTCTCATCTCGGCCGCCCCTTCTAGAACGACAGCGTAACGGTGAACAGGACGAAGTGGCGTGTGTCCTTGGGGCCGCTGATGGCCGCGCCGGGGAAAAACACGCCGTACCGCACGCTCAAGGCCAGGTCGCTGGTGACGCGGTAGTTGACGAAGGAGTCGGCCTCGACGCCCAGGTACATCTTCTGGAACGTCGGCTCGTCGATCGGGCCGTCGGAATCCAGTTTGTTGAACACCAGCACGTCGGCCCCGACTTGCAGCTGGGCCAGCGCCGGGTGATGGATGAACGGGAACGTGCTGCCCCCCAGCCGGACCGTGAAGATGTTGCTCAGCGACGGCGCGAACGCCAGCCCCGTGTTGGCGAACCCCAGCGAGTTGAACGCCCGGTCCGGTGTCCCCGAGAGGTTGCCCCCGACCGTGTCCGACGTGGCCAGCCGGTCCGGGTCGCCCGAAGCGAACAGCGTCTCCAGTTGCACGCGCGACTGGCGCGGGTCGCGGAAGACGTACGTCAGCTCTCCGCGCGCCGCGAAGGCGTTGATGTCCTCTCTCGTCTGTGCGCCGCGCAGCGGGTCGGACATGCTGTGCCCGATCTCGTGAACGTACTCCGCCAGGTAGAGCAGCTTCGGCCCCAGGCTCCCCTGCGCGCCCACGCCCAGATACGTAGCGTCGTAGTCGAAGTCGGTCGGGATGCCGATG
>JBGPGM010000385.1:0-3336 GCA_041483855.1 Phycisphaerae bacterium
CTGTACAAGCCCCGGTTCCGCACCGTCGGGTGGGTCGAATCGGCGATCTCCGCGGCGGCGATGAGCCCGTACGTGCTCGAAGAGTTCTACTTCATGCCCGAGGGGAACCTGGGCGCGTGCACGGCGTTCTCCGGTTCGCTCGTGCCGGTCGAGGGTCTCCAGTTGGAGGTCTACCTGCACTTGATGGAGGAGGCGTCGAGGATGGGCGGGCGCGACCCGAAGATCATGCGGTCGATGCAGGTGCAGGACGCGCTCTCGGCGAAGATCGACCCCAACACCGGCGAGGTCAAGTGGTTCGGGGATACGTCCGGCGATACGGTGCTCAATCCGGCCGGCCAGATCCTGACGCTCACGGCTAACGACGCGGTCAAGTTCAAGTTCGCGCGCGGCATCGCGGCCACCAAGGAGGAACTGGTCAAGGCGATGGGCCTGCAGGAGGTCGAGTGGGCCGGCCAGGCCGCGACCGAGTCGGTGGACACGTTCATGAGGGAGGCGGACCGGACCAACAAGAAACTGGTCGAGGTCTACAACAAGTACGAGATCGCGCTGGCCGCGGCCAAGTCGCTGGGTGGGCCGGAGAACAAGGCTCGTCGCGGCGCCGAAGTGAGCCGGGCGCGCCGGTACCTCAACGAGATCAAGCGGATGGTGGGGATCAACCCGAACTTCGCGTTCATGTACCCCTTCGACTGGCGCTGGTTCGAGGAACAGGAACGGATCCTGCGCGAGTTGATGAAGTAGAATCTCTGGGGCCTGAGAGGGACCACAACAGCGGGGCCCTGCCGCAAGGCGGGGCCCTTTTTTCCTGCCGGCGCGCCCGCGGTGAACCCCGTGGCGGCGGGCGGGTACAGTTGCCCATGACGCCAACGACTACGTCCGACGGCTTTGTCCCGGCGGGCTTCGACGGGACGGAGTGGGCGGGCATCGAGCCGCTGATGATGGCACTGCTGGACCGGCCGGTGCGCACGGCGGCGGACCTTGAGCGGTGGCTCCTCGACCGCAGCGACCTGGAGGCCGCGTGCAGCGAGGCCCGGGCCGACCTGTACATCGCCACGACGTGCCACACGGACGACGAGGGGATCAACGCGGCGTACACGCGGTACATCGAGAACGTCGAGCCGAAGATCAAGCCGCTGGCGTTCGAGCTGGACAAGAAGTTCGTGGGCGCGGCGGCGGGCGCGCGGCTGGACTCCGGCCGGTACGGCGTGCTGGAGCGTTCCAAGCGGGCGAGCGTGGACCTGTTCCGCTCCGAGAACGTGCCGATCCAGACGGAACTGGCCAAGCTCGCCCAGGAGTTCGGCAAGATCGCCGGGGCGCAGACGGTGACTTTCGACGGGGCGGAGCGGACGCTGGCGCAGATGGGGCGGTACCTGCAATCCACGGACCGGCCGGAGCGCGAGTCGGCGTGGCGGACGATCGCGGCGCGCCGGCTGGCGGACCGCGGTGCGCTGGACACCGTGCTGGACAGGATGGTGGCCCTGCGGCACGCGATGGCCCGCAACGCCGGGTGCGCCGATTACGTCGGGTACGCCTTCAAAGAGAACCAGCGGTTCGACTACGCGCCGGCGGATTGCGAGAAGTTCTGGTCGGCGTGCGAGCGGCACGTGGTGCCGCTGATGCGCCGGCTGGACGAGCAGCGGCGTGCGGCCCTGGGCGTGGCGGTGCTGCGTCCGTGGGACCTGGCGGTGGATGTCAAGGGACGGCCGGCGCTGCGCCCGTTCGAGGGAGGGCGGGACCTGGTGGCCCGGTCGCTGCGGGCGTTCGAGGGGCTGGACGGGAGGTTGGCGGGGATGATGGCGGGGCTGGCGGGGAAGGGTCCGCAGGGCGGCGACGCGCCGGCGCGCCACGCGGAGGCGGGCGCCGCGGCCATGTGCACGGAGTTCCTGGACCTGGACTCGCGCAAGGGCAAGCGGCCGGGGGGGTACATGTACGTGCGCGACCGGTCGCGCCGGCCGTTCATCTTCATGAACGCCGCGGGGCTCCAGCGGGACGTGATGACGATGGTGCACGAGGCGGGGCACGCGTTCCACGCGGTGCTGTGCGCCGACGAGCCGCTGCTGGACTACCGGCACTCGCCGATCGAGTTCGCCGAGGTGGCGAGCATGTCGATGGAGCACCTGACCATGGCGCACTGGGGCGGGCTGGGGGGCTTCTACGAGAGGCGCGAGGATTGGGACCGGGCGCGGCGCGAGCACCTGGAGGACTCGGTGGTGATGCTCAACTGGATCGCGATGATCGACCGCTTCCAGCACTGGATGTACCGCGAGCCCACGCACACGCGGGCGCAGCGCGACGACTTCTGGCAGGCGCTGGACGAGCGGATGTGGCACGCGACGTCGTGGGAGGGGCTGGGCGAGGAGCGGCGCAGCCAGTGGCAGAAGCAGGGGCACCTGTACTCGCACGCGATGTACTACATCGAGTACGGCATCGCGCAGATGGGGGCGATGCAGTTGTGGGTGCGCAGCCAGCGCGAGGGGGAGCGTGCGGCGGTGGACGCGTACCTGGGCGCGCTGAGGCTGGGCGGTTCGCGCCTGCTGCCGGAGTTGTTCAAGGCCGCGGGGGTCGAGTTTGACTTCGGCGCCGAGACGGTCAGGCGCGTGGTGAAGGAGGTGGAGCGGGAGTTGGAGAGGTTGGGGGACTAGGCGGGCGCCGCCCTGCTCACACGATGTGCTCGAAGGACATCTGCTCGGCGATGCGGTGGGCAGTCTCGCGGTTGGTCAGCAGCTCGGCAATCTTGAGCGAAAAATCGAGCGAGGTCCCGGCCGCGCGCCCGGTGACGACGTTCCCGTCCACGACCACGCGGGATTCGAGGTACTTGGCGTCCGGCGGGAAGGCCCGCTGCTTGCCCGGGTAGCACGCCGCGTGCTTGCCGTTGAGGATGCCCAGCGGGGCCAGGACGTCGGCGGGGGCGGCGCAGATCGCGGCGACGATCTTGCCCTCCTTGAAGTGCTCCTTGACCAGGTCGTTGACCTTGGCGTTGTTGTGCAGGTTCTCGGCGCCGACGGCCCCGCCGGGCAGGATCAACGCGTCGAACAGGATCCCCCCGACGTCCTCGACGAGCATCTCGGCGCGAAGAGGAATGCCGTGGCTGCCGCGCGGCTCCGTCGTGCCAACGCCCGCATAGGTAACGTTGACTCCGGCCCGCACCAGCACATCGCCGGGGGTGACTGCCTCGATTTCCTCGGACCCGTTGGCGATCAGGATCAGAGCGGTCTTTGACATGGCAGCCCCTCCGAGTTTGCCGCTATCGTCCGCGGATGAGCGATGCAGTCAACCGGGAATTCCTATTTGAATCTCCGCCCACGACCGCCGTAGACCGTCTCTGGTGATTCTACAGGC
>JBGPGM010000386.1:0-3321 GCA_041483855.1 Phycisphaerae bacterium
CCCGTGATAGACCAGCCCGGCGAGATCCACCTCCGGGCGCGCCACCACCCAGGCGTGGAACATCTCGAAGTCCGCCGTGATCGTCGTTTGCGACGGCGTGCCCTGGGAGCGGCCGTACCCGCGGTACTCGGGCAGCAGCACCGAGAATCCCAGCGCGTGGTACTGCTCGGCCAGTCCGAGGTTGTCGTCGATGAGTTCCGCGTTGCCGTGGGCGAAGATCACCGCCGGACCAGGGCGACCGGGTGCCGTGCCCGGCGCGGGCAGGAACCACCCTTCCACGCGCGATCCATCCTCGCCCGTCACCCACACGCGTTCGACCCCGGCGGGCGGGCTCTCCATGGCCGGGTGGCCTGGGACCCAGCGCGGGAAGAGTAACCGGTCCTGCATCGCGTAGACCAGCACGCACCAGGCCGCGTAAAGGCCGCCCAGGATGCCCAGCCAGATCATCGCTCGTCGTCTCCAGCGAGGGCGCTGACGGAAGGGGCGTGAAGGGGGCGTCATCGCTCCATCTCTTCGGGCTCGTGTCCCGGCTGCATCGCCAACAGTTCATCGATGGACCACGACATCCCGCACTCGGGGCAGGTGGCGGTGCGCAGCCCGGTCAGGTTGTAGCCGCACTGGGGACAGACGACGCCCTTGGCGCCGATGCTCCGGAGGCGCCCAGCGCGTTCCTTGGGCGTCTCGCGCCAGACGAAGACCGTCGCTGCCAGCCACACGAGCATCGCCACCACTCCTCCCACGAACGCCCCGAACCCAGGTTCGATCGGGCAAGTCGCGCCGCCGGCGACGAGGCCCACGACGGCCGCCGCCCCGGTCGCGGCTACCATGAGCGTTCGGCGCGCCGGCGTCCATTCGACCGACCGCCGCCACAGCAGCCACCAGTACGCGGACACAAAGGCCCACGTCACCAATCCCGCCGTCGCAAAGCCAACGATCTCGTACCTGGAGGAGAGCCATTCGGCCATGACCACGACGGTCACCGTGTACACCAGCCCCGCCGCGGGGAGCATCAGGATCGCCAGCAGGATTCGAGAGACCAGCCTGGACATGGGCGCTCCGGTGGTGACTCAGGATAATGCCTCGAACAGGGGAACACCTCTCGAACGCACCGGCTCGTGCCGGGTGCCATTGCGAGGAGTTGTACCGTGCCTTGCCGGCTCCCAAGCCGCGCCGACGCAAGACCGGGCGCGAAACCCTTGCACCTCGGCCGGCGCGAGTTAGACTCCATGCTGGCGACCGCGTGCGAGTCCGCCCACCGTACCCAGTCCTAACGGCCGTCATCGTGAACGCTGGAGGCAATCCCCCATGCACCGAATCACTGTCGCCACTGCCGCAGCGCTCGCCTTGGCCGCGTCGTGGAGCCCCCGGGCTCTGGCGGGCGGATCGCCTGAGAACGTGATGCTAGTCATCGACCCGTCCGACCCGGACTCGCTCTTCATCGGCAACTACTACCGCGCCGCACGGAACATCCCCGAGACCAACGTGCTCTACATGGCGCCCGGTGCGGCCAACTTCGCGGCCTTCGGGACCAACACCAACGCCCTGCGCGGCACGATCGCCAACCGCGCCCTGGACGACCACATCGACTACGTCGTCATCGCCCCGACGGCCGCGTACGCAGTCCCGGCCGCGGGGCTACTGGTGGACGCGTGCTTCCCGGTGACCCGATTCTCGGCGGGCTCGTGCTACGTCACCGCGTTCATCCGGCCGGAGATCGTCCCCGGTCTGTCGAGCCAGACGATCAACCAGTACTACAGCGGGAGCAACACAGCGACCGCCTTCGAGAGCTCGAATGCGTACTTCAACGGCGCCATCAGCGGAGCCGGCGGGGCCCGCCGGTACTACATCGGCGCCCTGCTGGGCTTCACCGGCGCCGACGGCAACACGCTGGCTCAGCTGACGTTGATGATCGACCGGTCCGTCGCCGCCGACGGAACGCGCCCCGCCGGCACCTTCTACTTCATGAACAACACCAGCGACGCCAACCGCAACGTGCGGGCCGCGCTCTACTCGCCCATCGTCACCACCATCAACAACATCGGCGGCTCCGCCCAGGTCCTCAACGGCGTCCTCCCCGATGGCCACACCGACTGCCTCGGGATCATGACCGGATTCGCCAACGCGGACATCGCCGGGTCCACCCTGGCGATCCTCCCCGGCGCGTTCTGCGATCACCTGACGTCCTACGCGGGGTTCTTCGGGCAGGGCCAGACGGTCGTCTCGGCCTGGATCGCTAAGGGCGCGTCGGGCTCGGAGGGGGCGGTCGACGAGCCGTGCAACTACATCGGAAAGTTCCCCCAGCCGCGCTTCCACCTGTTCTACTTCCAGGGCCTCTCGCTGGGCGAGTCGTACCTGCGCTCCACCCAGTATGTGCCGTTCCAGAACATGTTCTACGGCGACCCGCTGACCAGGGCGTTCGCCTACCTTCCCGCGGTCACCGTCCCCGACGCCCCCACCGGGCCCGTCTCCGGGACCATCCTGCTCACGCCCTCCGCGACCACCGCCAACCCCAACGCGGGCATCTCCTTCCTCGACCTGCAGGTTGACGGCGTGTTGATGGGCACCATCACGCCGGGCAACTCGTTCAGTTTGAGCACGACCAGCCTGAGCGACGGCGTACACGACGCGCGGGTGCTGGCCTACGAGGCCTCGCCCGCCAAGACCGCCGGGCGCTGGGTCGGCTCGATCGTCGTCAACAACCTCGGGCGCTCGGCCTCGCTCGGCGTCACGCCCGGCGCCGGCAACCTTACCCAGGCCTTCCAGGTCACCGCCTCCGGCGCCGGCGCCGCAGTTTCCCAGATCCGCGTGCTTGCCAACGGACGAGTCGTCGGCGCGGCCGCGACCAGCCCGGCCGCCATCACGCTGCGCGGACGGACGCTCGGGGCGGGCACGGTTCGCCTTGTCGCCGAGGCGGTCTTTGCTGACGGCAAGACGGCCCGCAGCCAGCCGCAGTCCATCACGATCGCCAACTCGGCCGGCACACCTTCCGGGGCCGCGCCAGTCGCGTTCTCATTCTCCAAGAAGGTGCGCAACGACCAGCCCTTCGTGGTGGAACTGCCCGCGGCGTTCGACGACGTTCTATCGAGCGCGTCATACATGCTGCTGACCACGCCCGCCCGCTCGGCGGTGGACCCGAACGTCAGCGACGGCGCCTACCGAGTCATGACGCCGAACGCGGGCGTGACGGGCACGGATCAGTTCACGTTCCGCGTGACGACGGCGTCGGGCCAGTCGAGTATCGCGACGGTGACGCTGCTGTACCCGCCCTGTCCGGCCGACTGGAACCACTCGGGCGCCGTCGACTCGCAGGACTTCTTCGAC
>JBGPGM010000387.1:0-3285 GCA_041483855.1 Phycisphaerae bacterium
AGACTGCCGTCCATGAACCTCGACCGACGATCATTCCTCAAGGTCACCGGCGGCAGCGGACTCGCCCTCGGCCTGCCCATCCTCAACCCCGCCGTCGAGCCCCCCGACGCCCCACCATCCCGGCTCATACCCGCCGACAAGGGCATCGACGCCGCGGCCTTGGCCGCCCTCCGCCAGCGCGGCCAGCGCCGCGTCTATCGCGGACGCCAGCGATTTGCCATCGGCATGCCCGTCGGCGGCATCTGCGCCGGCCAACTCTACCTCCTCGGCGATGGCACCCTCGGCGGCTGGCACATCGACGGCCGTCTGCACACGAGCGGATACGGCAGTGAGAACTACAGGGTCCGCACTCACGAGCGACAACTCCAGCAGGGCTTTGCCGTCACTGCATCCAACGACGCCGGCGGCAAGTGGCAGGCCATCCTCGCCGACCCCGAGAACGGCGGCCACTACGACGCCATCGAGTTCATCGGCGAATACCCCGTCGCCGAGGTCCGCTACCGAACCTCTCCATCCAGTGCTTCATCGCCGGAGCGCCACGCGCCGCCTCCCCTCGACATCACGCTCCGCGCCTACTCGCCCTTCTGCCCCTCCAACGCCAAGGACTCCGCCCTACCCTGCACGGTCCTCCGCTTCTCCCTCACCAACCGTCACGAAAGGCCGCTGAAGCTCACGCTCAACGGATGGCTCGAGAACGGAGTCGAGCGCACGACTGCCGAGGACGAGGGCCCCGTCTGGCGCCGCAACCGCGTCGAATCGGTCGGCGGCATGACCGCCATCCGCTACCTCGCCAGCGGTTGGGTCCACAACGAGAACGGCCGGCCCGACCGCCTCCTCTTCGACTTCGAAGGCGACAACTACGAAGGCTGGAACGTCGAGGGTACCGCCTTCGGCGCCGGCCCCGCCCGGGGTACGGAGAAAGACCAGAACCCCGTATCCGGATTCACCGGCAAGGGCCTCGTCAACTCCTTCCGCGGCGGCCAGGGCACCGCGGCCGGCGACCAGCACACCGGCCGGATGACCAGCCCCGAGTTCGACATCGACCGCCGATTCCTCGCGTTCCGCATCGGAGGCGGCGCCCACAAGGGCCAGACCTGCATGAACCTCCTCATCGACGGTAAGGCCGTCCTCAACTCGACCGGCAAGAACAGTGAAAAACTGGAGGCACGCCTTTGGGACCTTGCCGGCCTCCAGGACAAGAAGGCCCGCCTGGAGATCATCGACGCCGCGACAGGCCCCTGGGGGCACATCAGCGTTGACGACATCAGCCTGGTTGATCAGGTGCCCGACGAACTGAAGCGCCCACGCCCCGATTCGCCCGCCAATGGCACGATGTGCCTGGCCATCCTCGAGGACGGCGCATGGGGATCCGCCGAGTGGACGTTCCCGACCGGCGCTCGGGAGATCTTCGGCAGCGGCAGGAACGCGATCGACAGCGCGGTGGGCTCGCCCGAGGTCGTCGGCATCCTGGGCAAGCAGTTCGACCTCGCCCCCGGCCAATCCCGCGAAGTCGTCTTTGTCATCTCCTGGCACTTCCCCAATCTCCACACCGGCCACGGCCAGATGTACGCCAACTGGTTCGACGATGCGCTCGCCGTCGCCCGCTACGTCGCCACCACTGACCAGCGCCTCCACGACCAGACCGAACTCTTCCGCAAGACCTTCTACGAAGACTCCACCCTCCCCTGGTGGCTCGCGCTCCGCCTGATGATGCCCACCGCTAACCTCGCCACCGGCACCGCCCAGTGGTGGAAGAACGGCCGCTTCTGGGCCTGGGAGGGCGTCGGCTGCTGCCACGGCACCTGCACCCACGTCTGGAACTACGCCCACGCCGAGGCCCGCCTCTGGCCCGAACTGGCCCGCTCCACCCGCGTCATGCAGGACCTCGGCTCCGCCTTCGAGGAGAAGACCGGGCGCGTCGCCTTCCGCGGCGAGGTCGCCGGCGGCTCCGAGTACGCCGTCGACGGCCAGGCGGGCACGGTCCTCAAGTGCTACCGCGAACACCTCTGCAGCCCCGACGACGCCTTCTTCCTTAAGTCCAACTGGCCCCGGATCAGGGCCGCGCTCGACTTCCTCGTCTCCCACGACGGCGCCGGCCAGCCCCAGAACGCCGACGGTATCCTGGAAGATGCCCAGCCCAACACCTACGACATCGACTTCGTCGGCCCCAACACCTTCGCCGGCTCTCTCTACCTCGCCGCTCTCCTCGCCGGCGCGGCCATGGCTCGGCGCATGGGCGATGCCGCCGCCGCCGACCGCTACGAAGCCCTCGCCCGCCGCGGCCGCGATTGGACCGAGCAGAACCTCTTCAACGGCCGCTACTTCGTCCAGAAGGTCCCTCCCGGCTCCACCGCCCCCTGGCAGTACGGCGACGGTTGCCTCTCCGACCAACTTTTCGGCCAGACCTGGGCCCGCCTTCTTGACCTGCCGACCCTCTACGACGAGTCCAAGGTCCGCACCGCCCTGGCCAGCATCTACCGCTACAACTGGGCCCCCGCCGTCGCCCCCTACAACGACGCCTTCCCCCCCGAGCGCTACTTCGCGCGCGACCGCGAGGGCGGCCTCTTCGTCTGCACTTGGCCCGAAGGCGGCCGGCCGCGCGAGCCTGTTCGCTACCGCGATGAAGTCTGGACCGGCGGCGAGTACCAGGTCGCCAGCGGCATGATCTGGGATGGCCTCGTCGATGAGGGCCTCGTCATCATCAAGGCCATCGACGAGCGATACGACGGCGCCCTGCACAACCCATGGAACGAGGTCGAGTGCGGCGACCACTACGCCCGCGCCATGGCCGCCTGGGGCGCCTTCCAGGCCGTCTGCGGCTTCGTTTACGACGGCCCGCGCGGGCTCATCGGCATGTCACCCCGCCTGACCCCCGACGACATCGCCGCGTTCTTCACGGGCGCCGAGGGCTGGGGCCGCCTGGTGCAGACGCGTGCCGCGCAGTCGCAGGCCAACCGCGTGGAGGTCCGCTGGGGTAGCCTCCGCATCGCCGAGTTCACCACGACCCTCCCCGACACCGCGCGCCAGCCCAAGGCTATCGCCCACCTCGGCGACCGCGCCCTCAAGGCCACCGTCCATCCCGATGCCGCCCGCTTCACCGCTACCCTCGCCGAACCCGTCACCCTCACCCAGGGGCAGGCACTCGAAGTCGTTTGGACGTGGTGACCGAATCCCCGCACTCGGCGCGCGGCGCAGGCTCGATCGTGCGCCCGTTTTGTCCCGGCCACATCCCGTATCATCCCCCCGATGACCACACCCCTTCGCCCGTCCCCCGGCGCCCGCCTG
>JBGPGM010000388.1:0-3272 GCA_041483855.1 Phycisphaerae bacterium
GGGCACGGAGGCCGCGCCACGGTCGGCCGACCCGACGATCGAGGAGATCAAGGCGGAACTGGATCGGTCCGTGCGTGCGCCGACGGCCCGGTCGCTGCCGATCCCGCCCCCCATTGCCCCCCCCAGTGTCCCCCCCGCTGCTTCCCACACTGACGCGCCAGCGCCCGGGCCGTCGCTCGGCGCTGCCGCGGAACGGGGCGGCGAGACGCTGCGGGAGGGGACATTCCTCGTATCGCGGCGCGGGCGGGTGATCCGACGCGGCGGGGGGCCGACGGTGCTGGCCTTCGATGGCGATTCACTGGGGCGGGCCGACGCGCCGATGGAGCTGCTACCGTGCGCGAACCTGACGGCGATCGAGCGCGTGGCCGAGCAGCGCGGCGAGGGGGCGACGGTCACGGTGACGGGGCAGGTATTCACGTACCACGGGCGCAACTTCCTGCTGCCGACGATGTTCGAGGTCAACAGGGCGAACACCGAGATCATCCCGGTGCAGTAGACGCGGCGCGAACGCGCAATGCGACCACGCTTCGATGAGCACCGCGCGGCCTAGCGGGCACTGATCACCGCGCCGGTGCCGGTGACGGGCCGGTCGTCCAGCGCGGTCGGGTCGGTGGGGCGGGTCACGACGCGTTCACCGGGCGCCGGCGAGAAGCGGCTGCCGGCCAGCAGGATGCGCCGGTTGACGGTGGCCCTGGGGAGCAGGGGAAGAATCGCCAGCACGACGGCGACCAGGCCGGCGTTGGCGATGAGCATCGGCACCAGGCCGGTCCAGCCCAGGTGCACCATCACGGCCGTCATGATCACGACGGCGAGGGACAACGGGATCGCCGCCTGCCAGCCGACCTGCATGACCTGGTCGAAGCGCAGGCGCGGCAGTGTCCAGCGCACGACCATCATGAAGCAGACCAGGGTGACCACCTTCCCCAGGAATACGGCGAACTTGGCCAGGACGAACAGGAAGCCGACGATGCCCGCGGCCCCGTCGGGGATCACCTGAACCCCGGGAATCAGGTCCCAGCCGCCCAGGAACAGAAGGGCGAAAAAGGCCGAGGCGGTGATCATGTGGACGTACTCGGCCAGGAAGAAGAGGGCGAAGCGCATGGACGAGTACTCGGTGTGGTACCCCCCGACGAGCTCCTGCTCGCACTCGGCGTTGTCGAACGGGGCGCGGTTGGCCTCGGCGAGGATGCAGGTGAAGAAGGTGACGGCCGCGACGGGCTGCGTGAAGATGAGCCAGCCGTGCTGCAACTGGTAGGCGATGATGCTGCCGGGCAGGAGCGAACCGGTGAGCAGGAGGACGGCCAGAAGGGAGAGGCCCATGGGGATCTCGTAGGAGATCATCTGGGCGCTGGCGCGGAGGCCGCCGAGGAAGGAGTACTTGTTGTTGGAGGCCCAGCCGCCGAGGGTGACGCCGTAGATTCCCAGGGAGGCGGTGGCGAGGATGTAGACGATGCCGATGTTGACGGGCGCGCCGGCGATGCTGACGGGTCCGCCGGGGATGGTCACGCCGAACCAGGCCAGGGGGATGTCGGGGCAGGTCCACGTGCCGCCCCAAGGGATGACGGCGAAACCGATGAGGGCGGGGATGATGATGGCCATGGGAGCGAGGGTGAAGAGGTAGCGGTCGGCGCCCTTGGGCTTGTAGTCCTCCTTGAGGAGGAACTTGATGCCGTCGGCCAGGGGCTGGCCAAGACCCAAGCACCCCTTGAGAAAGGCCAGGCCGGGCAGGCCGAAGTCGAAGCCGACGCGGTTGGGCCCGATGCGGTCCTGGATGGAGGCGGAGATCTTGCGCTCCAGGTAGATCGAGTAGGCGCAGAGGATGAGGATGACGTGGATGACGAGGACGATCGTCACCACGCTCACGAGGAGTTGGGCGGAGAGGAAGTGGGTGGAGGGCATGGGGTGGTACTGTAGTGCCGGCGGCGCGGAGTGGGAAGTCTCAGCCCGAGGCGGCGGGCGGGTGCGCGGTGGTGGCGTAGCGGGTCGAACAATCGCCGGGTCAGCGGATGACGAGCGGTTGGCTTGGGTATTGGTAGGCCTTGAGGATGCGCCCCATCGCGCGCGATTCCTCCCAGAAGCGGCGGTTGGTTACTGGCCCGCGGAACGGTTTCACAATCTCGCCGGCCTTCGGGCGACGGAAGAGAGAGAAGCAGGAGATGAGGTCCGGGGAGCCCCAGGGGACAATCTCCTGGCAGATCAGCTCAAGACCCGCTTGGGCGCAATCGGCGGCGAACTTGTCCGCCGTCATGTCTTCGCCGAACCCGGCCTGATTGTTACTCATGAGCCGCCGCCCCCTCCCCGCCCGACCCTGCCGGCGCTGCCGGGCGGTCATGGATGGTGCCGAAGTTGGAGTGCTGAATGAGCCCGGCGCCGCCGGGCCTCAACTTCCGGGCGAGTTGCTGGACGTAGGAAGCCATGACGTCGTGGCGGCAGTGAACCAGTGAGTGCCAGGAGAAGGCGAGGTCGATAGTGCCGTCCCGGATCATGGCAAGGGAGAGCCCATCGTTGACAACGTACCGCATTCCCCACCGGCCGAACCTGCGGCGGCACTCGTCGATGCAGCGCGGGGCGAGGTCAACGAGGGTCATCCTCTTGCAATCGCGACGGAGCCAGGCGGTCCAGAGGCCGAAACCGGGCCCGAGCTCGAGGATGTGCTCGCACGGCAGGAATGCACGAATCCTGGGGAAGATGGCACATTCCCAGGCCATGTCGGGGCCGCCATAGCCGACGGTCCATTCTGCCCCTCCCTCGGCCCAATGATGATTCATCCAGAGTCGGAGATTCTCCGCTACGGTTGGCACCACATTCTCCACGCGGGCTGGACAGTCGAGTCTAGGGGATTCCGGCTTGGGAGGCAACGCCCGACATCGAGGGGCGCTGGCGTCGAAGGCCTCATCCGGACGGCGCGGGCTGCGGCGCGGGTTTGGCCTCGGACTCGGCGGACGCGCCGGTCGCCTCGACGTCGATGGAGACGGGCTGATAGAACTTGTAGTGGACGCTGCGCTCGGGGTCGGCGACGACCGAGAAGGCGACGCAGCCGTCAACGTGGTCGAGCGTGATGCCGTAGTCGCCGACGCGGTCGGGCAGATGGGTGAGGGTGAGGCTCACGCCGTAGTTGCCCTCGCGCAGGTTGTTGACGAAGTGGAATCGGAGGCGGGCGGAGCCGCCACGGGACAAGGGCGGCAGGGAGACCCGCTCGTCGGAGGCGCTGGTGCCCATGAGGTCCACGCCCGCGCCGTCACGGACCAGGAACGCGGCGTCGAGGCGGGGCA
>JBGPGM010000389.1:0-3270 GCA_041483855.1 Phycisphaerae bacterium
AAGGCGAAGACGCCGATGCGCCCGAACGAACCGGCGGGGCGGCCGTGCTGCGTCGAGCCCAGCGCCTCGCAGCAATCCTCGACGAGCGGGATCTCGTGGCGTGCGGCGATCGCCACGTACTCGTCCATGTGGGCGGGGTTGCCGAAGGTCTCGACGGCGATGATCGCCCTGGTGCGCCCGGTGATGGCGGCGTCGAGGCGTTCGGGGTCCATGTTGAGGGACTTGGGGCAGATATCGACGAAGACAGGAGTGGCGCCGACGTGAAGGATGACGTTGGCGGAAGCGACAAAGGAGAAGGGGGTGGTCACGACCTCGTCGCCGGGGCCGATGCCCAGGGCGAGCAGGGCCAGGTGCAGGCCGCACGTGCCGGAGCAGACGCCGACGGCGTTGAGGCAGTCGGCGCGGGTGGCGACGAGCTGCTCGAACTGTTCGAGCATGGGCCCGATGGAGAGTCGCCCGGACAGGAGCGTCCGGGTAACGAGTTCGACCTCCAGGTCGCCGACGTCGGGCCGGCTCAGGGGGATCTCGCTGGCAGACATGCGCCTCCGTGCGGTGAAGGGAGCGGGCCGCGGCCGGACCACTCGGAGCCGTGCCGATGCCGCCCGTGGTCTATCGGCGATCGTGGGCGCAAAGAATATGCGTCGAGGGCACGGCGCGGACGGGAACGGCGGCGGCGTTCAGCGGGCCGGCAGGTCGGCCATCAGGCGCGCCAGGGCGACACGCTGCTGGTCGGCGGCGCCCAGCGCCCGCCAGGCGGCCTCGACGCGCAGGGGCTGGGGGAGCGAGCCGCGTCCCTTCGCCAGAGCGGTCAGGTCGCCGGGCTTGAGCGGCGGCGCGGGGTTGGCGGCGCGCGAGCGGAGCAGCAGGGCCATGGCGTCGCAGAGCGGCGAGGGGTATGGACGGTCGAGGCCCAGGACGGCGACAGCGCTGTTGGTCGACAGGAGCGCGCCGGCGAGCAGCGCGCGGGTCAGTCGCTCGTCACCGGCGTCGGCGGCGCCGATGAGCGGAGCGACCAGCGGGGTCGGGTCGGCGTCGGCTTGGGCGGCCACGGCGGCGGCGACGAGGTCGTACAGGGCGGGCTGGGCCTTGGCTTGTGCGCCGGCGGCGCGGATGACGGCCAGCCGGATGTCGGAGGCCTGGGCGGGCGCGAGCGTGGAGGCCAATCGCAAGGCCCAGCGGATCGTGGGCACATGGGCCTCGCCGACGAGGGCGACGATGGGCTGGACGCCGGCATCGGCCGGGTGGTCGGAGACGGTCCAGCGCCCAGCCTCGGCGATGAGGACGAGCAGGCGGTCGGACTCGGCACTCATGGGGTCAAAGACGACCGCGGGTAGACGGGCAGGCGGGGGTGATGCAGGCGCTGGTGCTGCAGGCGGCGCGCCGGAGCCGTCCGCCGGTGCGGCCGGGGTGGGGGCGACGGGGGGCGCTGCGGTGGGCAGCCGAGTCAAGAAGGCCGCGTCCAGCGCGGCCATGGCCATGCGCAGGCGCGAACCGGTGTCGGCCTGGCGGTCGTACTCGGCCCGCCAGAGCGAGAGGGTATCCGGGTCGGCCGGAGCGCTGCACAGCAGGGCGTAGAGGGCCTGGAACCGCATGAGCGGGTCGTCGGCAGAGGCGTCGAAGAGACGGCGGAGGAAGGGGCGCGCCGCGCCGAGGCGCTTGTCGCGGATCTGCTGGAGGACGATGGCTAGGGCCTGGGTGCGGGCGTCATGGTCCAGGGCCAGGACGCGTTGGAGGGGCTCGTCGGTGCCCTGCGGCTGGCCAAGTTCGATGAGCAGGAGGGAGGCGAACACGGCGGTGGCGAGCTTGTCGCTTGCGAGCAGCGGCCGGACCTGCTCGGGATCGATCGGTCGCGGAGGCTGGCCCGGCTCGGGCTGGTGCAGGGCGCCCAGGACGAGCAGACGGAGTGGGTCGTCCACGCCGGGCCACTTGACGATGTCGGCCAGTTGTTCACGGTTGAGGAGATTCTGGCGGAGGGCCTCGCCGAGGATAACGGCTTGGAAGTGGGCATCGGGGATGGTCTTGACGAGCAGGAGGTCAAGGCGGGCCGGGGTGGCCAGTTCGGCCAGGCCGAGAATGCCGTTGCGCCGCAGGACGGGGCGTTCGGCGACGGCAAGTTGGGCGAACAGGGGCTTGAGCGCTGGGTCACGCAGGCGGCGCATCGCGCCCAGGGCCTGGTCGGCGTCGAAGTCGCTGGCGCCGGCGAGCGGCTCGCGCAGAACCGCGACCATGGCGTCGGTGGTGGGGTCGAAGGGTGTCCGGATCGCCGGGTGGGACGGCGCGGCTGCGCAAGGCACCGACGGCAGGGCGGGTGTCGCCGCCATGCAGAGCGCCAGCCTGGCGATCCGGCGTGGGCAAGGGCTCACAGGCCGAGTGTAGCCCGTTGGGGGTGCCGGAAGGGCCAAACAGGACACGGCCGGTGGGGTGAACCCGCGGTCCGGACGCGTCCTGGGAAGGAGCCGGAAGATCCGCTCAGCGAGCGGGGGCACGCAGGAGGTCGGCGGTGAAGCGGTCGCATAGATCGGCCAGGGCGGTGCCGGGATCCGTGGGGGACAGTGAGACGGTCAGGTCGGCCTTCAGTTGCTCCTTGAGGCGTTGGAAGGCGGTAACGACGCTGGAGTGGTTGGGGCGGCCCATGGAACGCGCGATCTCGGGGAAGGAAAGGGTGGTGAGGGTGCGGCACAGAAGGACGACCAGGGACCTGGCCAGAACGACGCGGGCGTGCCGGCCGCGCCCGGTGAAGTCGTCGCGCTCGACGCGCAGGGCCACGCAGACGTGCGAGATGATCTGCTCGGCGCGGATGGGTAGTGCGGGGCGGCTCGCCCCGTCGATGCGACAGCCAGGGTCGCATGACGGGTCGCGCAGCCCCAGCGCCTGGCGGATGGCCACCATGCCGACGCGGCGCACGCCCGGGTCGCGTCCATCGTCGGCGCCGGCCGGGCCGGCGCACTCGGGAAGGAGGCGGATGACGGCGAGAACCTTGGTGAGGATGCCCTCGATCTCCCGGATCGAGGCGGTCCGCCCCTGGAGGGGCGGAGCGGCCCCGTGCGGGCCCGGCGCCAGGCCGACGCCGGTGTGGAGCACGATGGCGCGGACGCCCGCGTCGTCGAACTGAAGGTCATGGCGCAGGGCGAAGCGGCGGATGACCTTCTCGCACAGGAGGCGGTCGGGGGGCTCCAGGGGAGCGACCATCCCGGACATGAAGCGGGAGACGAGCGCGCTGGAGAAGGACCGGATGTGGCGGGGGTGCTCGTCGGAGGCCAGGACGACGCG
>JBGPGM010000390.1:0-3230 GCA_041483855.1 Phycisphaerae bacterium
ACCCGCGACCGCCCCGTGCGGAACCCCTCCAGGGCGCGCTGCCGCTGGTTCTGGGCCTTGTTCCCGTGGATGGCGTCGGCAGAGATGCCCGCGTGCTTGAGCGCCCGGCTCACCTTGTCCGCCCCGTGCTTGGTCCGCGTGAAGACCAGGGCCCGCTCGATCCCCGCCTCATTGATCAGCAGGTGCTCCAGCAGCGCCTGCTTACTCCGCCGCGCCACCATGTACACGGACTGCTCGATCAGCGCCGCCGTGGCGGCCACGGGCGGCACGGCCACCCTCACCGGCTTGTGCAGCAGCGACTCGGCCAGGTGCAGGATCTCACGCGGCATCGTCGCCGAGAACATGAGCGTCTGGCGCGGCGTCGGCAGCGCGCCCACGATGCGCCGGATCGGGTTGATGAACCCCATGTCCAGCATGCGGTCCGCCTCGTCGAGCACCAGGATCCGCACGGCGCTGAGGTTGACGACCCTTTGCTGCATCAGATCGATGAGCCGCCCGGGCGTGGCCACCAGGATGTCCACGCCGCGCTGCAGCGCCCGGACCTGGTGGAACTGGCTCACGCCGCCGAAGATCACCGCGTGAGTCAGGCCGGCGTGCCGGCCGTACGTGCCGAACGAGGCGCCGATCTGGTTCGCCAGCTCGCGCGTCGGCGCCAGGATCAGGGCACGCGGCAGCGCCGGCCCGCGCCGGGCCTTGTCGGCCGGCGCGCCCATCAGCCGGCTCAGGATCGGCAGCGCGAACGCCGCCGTCTTGCCCGTCCCCGTCTGGGCGCAGCCCAGCAGGTCGTGCCCCTCCAGCGCGGGAACGATCGCCTGCGCCTGGATCGGCGTCGGGATTTCGTACCCCTCGTCGGCCAGCGCACGAAGCAGGGGAGCGGACAACTGAAGTGAAGAAAACTGTACCAAGAAAACATCTCCTTCGAGCCGCGCGCCGTGCCTGCAAGGCAGCCGCGCCGGTCGAATATGGTTCGGGCGTTCCTCGCGCCAATCTGATTGGAACAAGTGCGGCCGTACTGGGGTGGAACGTCATCGCGCGTCATTGCGGAGCGGACGCTGCCAGCAGATTCCCAGAACAACCAGGCCCCCACCGGTCTAGCAGGTGGGGGCGTGAGTAAGACTGAGGCCACCGGCTATCGACGCAATCATAGGCCGCCCGTCGCCACCGCGTCGCCGCCCATCCAACGCCCCCCCCGACCACCGATCACGGCTCCTTGGGTGTGCCGATCCTGACCATCACCGCACCATGGCGCGCCACCTCGGCCGAGTACGAGCCATCGCTCGTCCCGGCGCCTCTCCGCAGCCACACGTTGCGCACCGGCTCCGGCCCCGTCAGCCCCAGGTCGGCCCACGTCGCCGTTACCTGTGCCGCCGAACGGTTCCGGTTGAACAGCCCCACCGCCACCGTCCCGTCCGCCAGCGGCCGGGCCCACACCTCCAGCCCGCCTTCCACCTTGACGCGCCGCGCCTGCCTGCCCAGCGGGTCCTGGCTCACCTCCAGCACCTCCGGATTGCACAGCACCGCCAGCGTGAAGTCATCCATCTGCGTCAGGTCGCAGCCTATCAGCAGCGGCGCCGCCAGCAGCGCCCACAGCGTGATGTGCGTCACCTGCTCGTTCTGCGTCAGGTGCGTGGGCCGGACGCTCGGGCCCCAGCCCAGCCGTCCCACCACCAGCATGTCCGGATCGTTCCAATGCCCCGGCCCGGCGAACTCCTCGTGCCCCGCCTGGCCGAATCCGATCCCCGACAGGCTCGACCACGTGTCGGTGATGTCGCCCGTCGTGCGCCAGTAGTTCCCGCCCACGCCCCCGTCCGCGACCGGCCTCCCGCCCCATTCCCACACCTTCCCCATCCCGTATTGGCACAGGCTGTACACGATGTCCCGCCCGCACCCGTCCAGCGCCCCCCGCATCACCTCGTACGGCCGTTTCATCTCCGCCAGCGTCGGGTGCGGCGCCAGCCCGCCGTAACTGCACCAGTCGTACTTGAGCAGGTCGATCCCCCACTCCGCGTACATCTGCGCGTCCAGCGCCTCGTGCTGATACGACCCCTCGAATCCCGCGCACGTCTTCGGCCCCGGCGACGAGTAGATCCCCAGCTTCAGCCCCTGGCCGTGAACATAGTCCGCCAGCGTCTTCATGTCCGGGAACTTCTTGTTCGAGCGGATCCGCCCCTCCCCGTCCCGGCTCCCCTCCCACGTGTCGTCGATGTTCACGTACTGGAATCCGTGCGACGCCAGGCCCGACTTCACCAGCCAGTCCGCAGCGTCACGCACCTTCCTGTCGTCCACGGCCCCCGCCCACACGTTCCACGAGTTCCACCCCATGGGCGGTGTTCGCGCCACCGCCCCCGCCTCGCCGACGATCGTGACCGTCCCCGTCGTGCTCCCCGCGGGCCCGTCCACGCTGATCCGAACCCTCGCCATCCCCGGCGAGCCGATGCTCCCACTGATGATCCCCGTCCCCGCATCAAGCACCAGCCCGTCGGGCAGGCCCGCCGCGCCGAACCGCAGCGGCCCCTTCCCCGTGGCCGGTATCCGCCACAGGAACGCCCGCCCCGGCGACCCGCCGGTCACGCGCGGCGCGTGGATCACCGGCTGATCCGGCGGCTTGATCACCGAAAGATCGATCTGTGCCGGCTCATCAACGACCACCGCCGCCGCCGGCTTCTCCTTCGCGTCCGGCCTCACGTACAGCACCGCCCCGGCCCAATCGGCGTGGTCGTGGTCGATCCCATCGCCGCCATCGGTAACGACCAGCACCAGTTCGCGTGCCCCCGCCAGGTCCACCGAAACGTGCTCCGCGGGCTGGCCGCCGCGCAGCACCCCCGTCTTCGCCGCCCGCTTCCCATCCACCCAGACCTCGAAAACCACCGACCCCTTCCCGCCCGTCTCATCGTCCACGCCCACGTCGGACTCGAACCGCGTCGCCGCCCCGTGCAACTCGATGGCGAACTCCCCGCTCGCGTGCGTCCCCACGCCGCGCGGGTAGACCGTGCCGCCGAGCGTGATCGGGTGATCGTCCACCGAGCGGCCCGCCCTCGCCTGGCCCCACTCCTGCGTCATGCTCGACAGGTCCAGCGACTCCAGCGCGATCGCCCCGGCCGGTACCTGCGGCGATGCCAACCCCGTCCCCGCGCCCGGCGCTGCCGCCTTGGGCCCTTCGGGCTGTCCCAGCGCCGCCGCGGCCGGCAGCACCACCAGCCCCGCGCCCAGCGACCAGCACCAGGCCAAAA
>JBGPGM010000391.1:0-3229 GCA_041483855.1 Phycisphaerae bacterium
ACACGCTCCAGAAGATCCCGGGCACGACCCCCAGCCCCAAGCCATGACGACGGCGTGCCACCGATCGCGGTCGCCGCGATCGGTGCCACCGGCCGGTCTCACGTCCTCGCTTTCCACTTCGCCGCCGTCCATTTCTTCTCGGCGCGGCTGCTCTCGACCGTCTTCTCGATGAAGTGCACGCCGCGGGCGCCGTCGAAGAGGTCCGGGTAGTCGTGCGTCGGGCCGTCGGTGGCCTTGCTCCCGGCCGCGCGGGCGCGGATGGCATTGCCGGCCGCGTTGTAGATGTTGGCGAACGCTTCGATGAACGCCTCGGGATGGCCGGAGGGAAGGCGGGTGTTCGTGCGAGCCGCCTGGCCGAGGTAGGCGTTGCCGCGACGGTAGATGCGCTCGGGCTCGCCCAACGGCCTGAAGACCAGGTGGTTGGGCTCCTCCTGCCGCCATTCCAAGCCGCCCTTGGTCCCCCAGACCCGCAGCCGCAGGTCGTTCTCGTTGCCGATGCAGACCTGCGAGGCGGTCAGGATGCCGCGGGCCCCGCCGGCGTAGCGGATGAGCAGGTTGGCGTCGTCGTCAAGGCGGCGGCCGGGGACGAAGGTGGTCAGGTCGCCGCAGATGGACTCGATCTCCAGGCCCGTCACGTACGACACGAGGTTCTCGGCGTGCGAGCCGATGTCGCCGATGCAGCCGCCGATCCCCGAGCGGGCCGGGTCGGTGCGCCAATCGGCCTGCTTCTGACCGGTTGCCTCCAGCGCCGAGGCGAGCCACCCCTGGTTGTACTCGACGATCACCTTGCGCAGTTGTCCCAGGTCGCCGTCGCGCACCATCTGCCGGGCCTGCTTGACCATCGGGTAGCCGCCGTAGTTGTACGTCACGGCGAACACCACTCCGGTGCGCCGCACGGCGTCGATGAGCCGCACGGCCTGTTCGGAGGTGTGTACCAGCGGCTTGTCGCACACGACGTTCATGCCGGCGCTGGCGAGGCGTGGGCGATCTCGAAGTGCGTGTGGTTGGGCGTGACGATGCTGACGAAGTCGATCCGCTCGCCGGGCGGCAGGGCCGACTCGCCCTCGACCATCTTCCGCCACGTCGGGTAGCTCCGCCGATCGTCCAGGCCGAGGTCCTTGCCCGAGGCCAGCGACTTGTCCGGCGTCGACGACAGCGCTCCGGCGACGAACCGCACCTTTCCATCCAGGCACGCGGCCATGCGGTGCACCGCGCCGATGAACGCGTCCCGCCCGCCGCCGACCATGCCCATCCGAAGGGGTTCGCTTGACATGGGTGCTCCGGAATCTTCAACGCGAAGGGCACGAAGGCGGGCGAAGCACGCAAAGAGGCGAACTGGACGTACATCGTCCTTGCGATCCTCTACCGTCCGCTATCTCCTTCGCGCTCCTGGTCTGCGCTCGTGCCCTTCGCATTCAACTCTTCTTCTTCTCAAACGCCGCGTCGAACCCGACGCCCGACGGTTTGAAATCCAGCCTCCGCACGAACTGCGCCGCCTCCGCGGCCCCGTGCTCGCGGTCCATGCCGGCGTCCTCCCATTCCACACTCAGCGGACCGGTGTAGCCGACGCGGTTGAGGGCACGGACGATCTCCTCGAAGTCGATCTGGCCGCGCCCGGGGGAGCGGAAGTCCCAGCCGCGCCCCGGCTGGCCGAATGGGATGTGCGAGCCGAGGATGCCGCTGCGTCCGTCGAGTGTGCGGGCGCAGTCCTTGACGTGTACGTGGAAGATGCGCCCGGGGAAGGCGTCGATGAAGGCCACGGGGTCCACGAACTGCCAGTGCAGGTGGCTGGGGTCGAAGTTGAACCCGAAGGCCTCGTGCCCGCCGACGGCGTCCAGCGCCCGCTGGGCCGTGTGGATGTCGTAGGCGATCTCGCCCGGATGGACCTCCAGCGCGAACCGCACGCCTTCGCCCTTGAAGGCGTCGAGGATCGGAATCCACCGCTTGGCGAAGTCCTTGTACCCCGCGTCCACCTCCGCGCCCGACGTCGGCGGGAAGAAGTACACCTTGTGCCAGATCGACGATCCCGTAAAGCCGTTGACGACCTTCAGGTCCATCTTGGCCGCGGCCTTGGCGGTCGCGATCATCTCCTGCGCCGCCCGCTTGCGGACACCCTCCTTGTTGCCGTCGCCCCAGACGCGTGCCGGGAGGATCGCCTTGTGCCGGGCGTCGATGGGGTCGCCCACGGCCTGGCCGACGAGGTGGCTGGAGATGGCGAAACACGCCAGCCCGTGCTTTCCCAGGATGTCGCGGCGCGACTGGCGGTACCCCTTGTCGCGGCTCGCCTTGATCGGATCGAAGTGGTCCCCCCAGCACGCCAACTCCAGCCCGTCGTAGCCGAAGCCCTTCTTGCCCGCCTTCGCCGCCATCGTCTCCAGCGGCAGGTCGGCCCATTGTCCGGTGAAGAGGGTGATGGGCCGGGGCATGGGGGTCTCCTGAGCAGCGGCAGACGCGAGCGAGGTGAGGGCCGCGGGAACCCGCCAGTTTACCGGAAGGCGGCCGCTCAAGGGAGACGGCCGGTACGATGCCCGCCGGGGCCAGCGGAGCAACGGCGGCATGAGCGGATCGACGGCATCGGGGCCCGGGGCCCAGTGGGACGTATGGCGCTTCATGGAGCGGTACGGGTCGCTGCTCGCGCTGGCGGCCTTGATCCTCCTGGGATGCTGGGCGAGCCCGGACTTCCGCAAGGCGGAGAACTTCCTCAACGTCATCCGCCAGAGTTCGTTCGTGGGGATCATCGCGATCGGGATGACGTTCGTGATCATCCTGGGCGGGATCGACCTGTCGGTCGGGTCCATGGTCGCGGTCCTGGGTGGGCTGGGGATCGTGGCGATGAACGCCGCGGGCGCCGCCGGGGCCGCGGGCGGGGTGGCGGTGCTCACCGGCGCGGCCGTGATGCTCGCCGGGGGCGTGCTGATGGGCCTGCTCAACGGCGTGCTCATCGCCAAGGGGCGTGTCGCGCCCTTCGTGGCGACACTCGGGGCCATGGCGGCGTACCGGTCGGTGGCGCTGGCGGTGGCGCAGGGGGGTGAGTACTCGTCGAACGTCCCCTCCTTCGGACGCATCGGCGCGGGCGGGATCCCGATCGGGTTCCTCCACGTGCGCGAGGGCGTGCCGCTGACGCTGCACTACCCGGTGCTGATCTTCCTGGCGGTGACGCTGGCGGCGCACGTGCTGCTCAAGCGGACGACCTACGGGGTCTACGTCCACGCGATCGGGGACAACGAGC
>JBGPGM010000392.1:0-3221 GCA_041483855.1 Phycisphaerae bacterium
GATCAGGGCGAACTGCATGATCGCCTTCAGGTCCTTCTCCCCCAGCTGCCGGGCGAAGCCGTGCAGGATCGCCTTGGCTTGCAGCAGCACCGCCACGCCGCCGCCCACGGCGATCGCGACCGCCTTGGGACCTACGACGACCAGCACTCCCACCATGAACATGACCAGCGTGGCGATCTCGGTGTGGATACGCGTCACCGCGCGTTCGGCCGCCGGTTCCGCCGTCTGAGTCTCTCCGCCCGGATCGGCGGCCGGCTCGGTGGCTCGCGAGCGTGCCGCGGCCACCGCCGTTGACACCACGACGCCCAGCAGCGCCACGGCCACGACGAACCAGCCGGGGCCGCCCCACGCCGTCGCCGGAGGGCCGGGGCCCGCGCCCGCCGACTCGTTGATCACGCGGGCGAGGATGGCGCTGAGCGCGCCCAGGACCGTGATCAGCGCGAACGTGCGCAGGCCCCCGATGCGCGAGTCGGCCCGTTCTCGCTGCAGCCCCACAAGCAGGCCCAGTCCCAGCGCGATCCCCAGCGCCTCGAACGATCCGGCGGTGTCCATCGCCAGAGGGTAACCGCCGGCGCGCCGGCGAACGAGCGTGTGCCCGGATCGTCGATCGGCGGGCTATCCTTGGTCGGACGGGTGTTTGCGGGACGCCGACACGGGCGGATCGGGGTTCCGGAAGGTGACGATGACCAAGACCTTGAGCGGGGCGACGACGGAGTTCGAGAAGAAGGATCGGTGCGCCGACCTGGACCACCGGCCGCGCGTGCTGCTGGGGAAGATGGGGCTCGACGGGCACGATCGGGGGGTGAAGGTGATTGCACGGGCGCTGCGGGACTCGGGGGTGCACGTGATCTATTCGGGCCTGTGGCAGACGCCGCGCAGCCTGGCGATCTCAGCGCGGGATGAGGACTGCGACTGCCTGGCGGCGTCGATGATGTCCAACTCGCACCTGGTGCTCGGGCCGCGCCTGGTCGAGGCGCTCAGGAGCCTGGGCCGGCCGGACCTGCCGCTGTACATGGGCGGAATCCTGCCGCAGGAAGACATCCCCGGACTGCTGGCCGGGGGCGTGTCGCGCTGCTTCACAACGGGGACGGGCTTGCTCGACATCGTCGAGGCGGTGCGCGAGGCGACGCGCCCGCGGGGGCCGGTCCTTTCGACGAGCAGCCCGGCCGCGCAACTGGCACGGGACATATCGCTGCTGCACGACGGCAAGGCGATGCGCCCCGGTGCGCCGCGTCACCGGCCGTCGCGGGTGATCGGGGTGACGGGCTCGCCGGGGGCGGGCAAGTCCACGCTGGTGGCGCAGCTGGTCGGAGAGTTCACGCGTCGGGCGAAGGACCAGGCGGGGTTGGGGCGGTGCGCAGTGGTGGCGTTCGACCCCAAGAGCCCGATCACGGGCGGGGCCCTGCTGGGCGACCGGCTCCGGGTGGACTTCAACACGCTGGACGAGGCGATCTTCTACCGCTCCCTGGCGATCAGCGGCGAGGACTACCACGCCGTGAGCGACATCATCGAACTGATCGGCGGCGCGGGGTTCGACACGCTGTTCATCGAGACGGTCGGGGCGGGGCAGAACGAGACGCGGATCCGCCAGCACGTGGGGCGCACGGTGGTGGTGCTCACGCCGGGGATGGGGGACGCGGTGCAGATGGACAAGGCGGGGATCCTCGAAATCGCAGACATCTTCGTGTGCAACAAGGCCGACCACCCCGGTGAGAACGAGCTGGTGCGCGATCTGAAGGACGTCGCGGGACGGCGGCCGATCATCGAGACGATCGCGATCCGCGGGCAGGGGGTGCCGGAGCTGCTCGGGCTTCTCCTTCGTTAACGATGGACACCGCGACGCCATCCGAAACTGTTGGGGCGCCTTCCGGGCTGGCTGGTCCGGGCGCCGCGGCCGCCGGCGCGCACACCATGCAGTGCATGGAGATCTGGGGGGGGAACGAAGCATTCGACAACGCCGTGGCGATGCCGGGGCTGGACGCGTGGGTATACAGCCGGCCGTACAAGGGCGATCACAGCGGCGGCGACGTTCATTACGTGTCGTCGTGCGCGACGGGGCGGATCACCCGCGTGCTCATCGCCGACGTCAGCGGGCACGGGCAGGGCGCGGCCGGCGTGGCCCTGACGCTGCGGACGCTGATGCGCCGGTACGTGAACTTCGTGGACCAGACCCGGCTGGTCGTGTCGCTGAACACCGAGTTCACCAGCCTCGCCCAGGCGGGGTGCTTCGCTACGGCGGTGGTGGCCACGTACTGGGCCCCGACGGGCTATCTGGTCGCGAGCAACGCCGGTCACCCTCGCCCGCTTTGGTATCGGGCCAGGACGCGCCAGTGGGAGTTTCTGGCAGCGCCGGTGCGGGAGGATGCGGCACGGGGCGTGGGGGCGGGCCGGCTCGGCGCCGGGCCGATGAACCTGCCGCTCGGGATCGCCGAGCCGACGAGTTACGACCAGATCGGCGTGTACCTGGAGCCCGGGGACCTGGTGCTGATCTACACGGATTCGCTGATGGAGTCGTGTGACGCGGCGGGCCGGCAGCTGGGCGAGCCGGGTATGCTGGAGATGGCGCGGGCGCTGGACGCGGGCACGCCGCGAGGGGTCATAGGCGACCTGGTCGCACGCGTGACGGAGCGAGCCGCGGGCGTGCAGCCGGATGATGACGTGACGGTGCTGTTGCTGCGGCACAACGGTGTTGCGGCGGGGGCGTTCTGGCGGCAGGGGCTGGTGGCTCCGTGGCGGATCGCCAAGTCGGTGTTCGAGCGGCTCCGGTATGGGCGCGCCTCGCCGGCCGCGCTGCCGGAGTTGACGCTGGCGAACGTCGTCGGCGCGGTGGTTCCGGGTTTCAATCGGTGGTGGGGGAGCGGGCGGGCGAAGGGTCAGTGAGGGGCGGGGAGGTGTGGGGCCGGGAAGATCCCCAGGCAGACGGGACCGCCCGTCGCGGCGAGACATCGCGGCTGCGAACGCCGGAGGCGGACGAAAGAGGCCAGGCGGTTGGCGCCTCGGAGTGGCCGGTGCGCGAGCAGCGGTTCGGCGCCGGACGTTGGGATGGGCATGCGGATGCGTGCCCGGGCGCACGCCTTTCAGCGTGGGGCGGGGCGCCATAGGGGAAGCAGCCCTGTTCCGGGCATGTTTGGTCCGTGGGCCTTGACGCTGCCGCGGAGCCGGATTACAAGTATGATCGTCGCGAAGTCCACGAGTGACTGCGGCGGGCGCACGGCGCATCC
>JBGPGM010000393.1:0-3217 GCA_041483855.1 Phycisphaerae bacterium
CACCCTCCGCTGCTGCTCGGTCACCATCTTCACCGCCGACTCACGGAACTCCTTGCTGTACGACTTCCTGGCCATCGTGGACCTCCTCGGTGCGGGGTAGTATCCCCGCGTCCGCGTGTCCACCGTTCGTGGGCAAGGTCAACCGAGGTTCTCGGCGATAGCGCGGCCGGAGTGGCGGTGGGGGCTCAAGGGTCCCTTGGCTCCAAGGGCGCGCGAGTACATGTTCGTGGGCTTCGTCGCAGACGAGTCCCGGCCGCTGCCGCTGCGGCCGCTGTGGTCGGGGTTCGCGGCGAACACGGCGATCTACGCGGCGGGTGCGTGGGTGATTGTGGCGGGGCCGCGGACGGTCAGGCGGATGGTGCGGCGGCGGCGGGGGCTGTGCGCGGCGTGCGGGTATGACCTGCGGGGGTTGAGGGAGGGGGCGGTGTGCCCGGAGTGCGGGAGGGCGCGGGTGTGAAGAGGCGTGATGATGGCGGGCGAGACGCCTGCCCCACCTACGCCCGCCCCAGCGGCAGTTCTGTTGGCGGGCTTCAGATACTCACATCCGTCGGCGCGAGTTCGTGGGCGGTGAGGTCGTCGTAGGACTCGCGGGCGCGGATGAGGGTGGCGCGGCGGCCGTCGATGAGGACCTCGGCGGGCAGGGGATGGGAGTTGTAGTGGCTTGCCATGACCATGCCGTAGGCGCCGGCGCCGAAGACGGCCAGGAGGTCGCCGCGGGCGAGCGGGGGGAGCGGGCGGTCCTGGGCGAGGAAGTCGCCGGACTCGCAGATGGGGCCGACGACGTCGCAGGTTTCCAGGCCGGGCAGGTCGAGGCGCGCGGCGCGGCGGGGGGGCTGGTGCTGGGGGGCGACGGCGACGGGCCAGATGAAGTGGAAGGAGCCGTAGAGGGCGGGGCGGATGAGCGTGTGCATGCCGGCGTCGCAGACGGCGAACTTCCTGGGGCCGGACTGCTTGACGTATTGCACGCGGGTGAGCAGGACGCCGGCGTTGGCGGAGATGGTGCGCCCGGGCTCGAGGATGAGGCGGAGGCCGCGCGAGACGCGGTCCTTGAGGAGGGGGATGATGGGCGCGGCGTAGTCGGCGGCCACGGGGGAGAGGCCGGTCTCGTAGTCGGCGGCGAACCCGCCGCCGAGGTCGAGGGTGTCGATGGGGTGGCCGTGGGCGGCGAGGTTGTCGATGAGGGCGAGGGCTTTGGTGACGGCCTGGACGTAAGGGGCGGTGTCGGCGACGGGTGAGCCGATGTGGAGGTGGAGGCCGGTGAGTTTGAGGTGGGAGTGGCGGGCGTAGCGGTCGAAGAAGTCGCGAGCGCGGTCGAGGTCGACGCCGAACTTGGACTGGGCCTTGCCGGTGGCGGTGTAGGCGTGGGTGTGGGGGTCGACGTCGGGGTTGATGCGCAGGGCGGCGCGGCAGGGGATGTTGAGGGACTTGGCGATGGCGGCGATGGTCTGGAACTCGGGGGCGGACTCGATGTTAAAGAGGGCGATGGGGTCGGGGTCGGGGCAGAGGGGCGTGGACACGCCCGGATGAGGCGCACCCGCGGGAGGAGGCGCGGCTCGGAGGGCGGCGCCGCCCAGCGCATCGCGGATCTCGGCCTCGGTTTTGCCGACGCCGGCGAAGACGATGCGGGAGTGCGGGACGCCGGCGAGGCGGGCGCGGTGGAGTTCGCCGCCGGAGACGACGTCCATGGCGCTGCCGCGCTCGGCCAGGACGCGCAGGACGGAGAGGTTGGAGCAGGACTTGACGGCGAAGCAGATGAGGGGGGAAAGGGGGGCGAAGGCGTGGGCGATGCGGTCGTAGTGGAGGGCGAGGGTGGCCTTGGAATAGATGTAGGTGGGGGTGCCGACGCGGGCGGCGAGGGTGGCCAGGTCGGTTTCCTCGGCGAAGAGGCGGCCGTCGCGGTAGTTGAAGAAGTCCATCGGGGGAGGGTATCGAGGCAGGAGGGACCGAGCATCGGGCGCCGGGTTTGTATTGACTGGCGCGGTGGGATGGGGCAGACTGAAGGCACGATGAGAACGGGACGAATCCTGGCGGCGGGCGTGGGCGCGGTGTTGGCGTCGGCGGGCGCGGCGCGCGGGCAGACCTCGTGCACGTCGGCGGGGCCGGACATCATCGTGGCGGACCTGACGGGGCCGACGAACTACGCGAGCGCTGGGGGGATCGAGGCGTTCTCGGTGGGGCCGACGTCGTGCAACATCGGGGATACGTGGGTGGACTTCTTCGCGGTCACGAATCGGCACCCGGTGTTCGGTCAGAACCTGTTCAAGTACCACGTGGTGGATGGCTCGGGGCGGTTCGAGCAACTCGGGCAGAGTTGGTTGTTCCACGGGTACTTCGCGCTGAGCATGGCGCTGTGCTGCGGGCCGACGTGCGTCGGGACGGACGGGACGCACCTGGGGGTGCACTGCTCGGATACGTCGACGTCGAGCCGGGCGGGCACGCCCTCGGCGCTGGGGCCGAAGTGGCAGGTGAACGGCGCGATGGGCGTATTCGCGTACCCGCCGGCCAACCCGTCGTACTCGGGGACGGTGGCGCGGCGCATGCAGGCGCGGATCGCGGAACTGGAGCCGAGTTCGGCGCAGGTGCGGTACCTCGTGGAGGGGCAGTATGTGACGCCGGACGACAGCGCGGCGGGGAACGGGGACAACAACGCGTCGTACCGCGAGTGCTCGATGAGTGGGGCGGGGACGGCGTGGACGATGGGGCTGATGGGGACGACGCAGCGGGAAAGGGCGGGGATCCGGGCGTGGGGGGATGTGGCGACGGGGGTCACGTCCAGCGACGTGCAGGTGCCGGGGGACGGGCTGATCATCGTGGCGGGTTCGGCGACGGACCTGGGGGGCGGGCGGTGGCATTACGAGTACGCGGTGCAGAACCTCACGTCCGACCGGTCGGGACAATCGTTCTCGGTACCGGTGGCGGCGGGGGTTCAGGTGACGAACATCGGGTTCCACGACGTGGATTACCACGACGGGGACGGGATCGGGAACGTGAACTTCGACGGGACGGACTGGGTCGGGACAGTGGGCGGCGGGGCGGTGACGTGGGCGACGCAGACGTACGCGCAGAACCCCAGTGCCAACGCGCTGCGCTGGGGGACGCTGTACAACTTCCGGTTCGTTGCGGATGGGGGGGCACGGGAGGGCGGGGGCGCGGCGACGATCGGGCTGTTCAAGCCGGGGAGCCCGGGGTCGGTGACGACGGGGACGATCGTCGTGCC
>JBGPGM010000394.1:0-3176 GCA_041483855.1 Phycisphaerae bacterium
GACGCGCTCGCCCAGGCCAAGGTCACCGCCGTCCAGACCCTCACCCGCATCATGCAGGGCGCCTGGTCCTCGGCCAACCCCGACGACCCCGCCCCCGCGGCCAGCCTCCGCGAGGCGCGCCTCGCCGCCAGCCACATCCTCCGCCTCACCTGCCGGCCCCCGCCTCCCCATCCCCGCCCGCGCTACCAGCCCCCGCCGCCGAGGATCCCCTACCCCGTCAACCCCGACGCCGCCGACATGAGCACCATCCACAGCTGGGACGAACTCGTCGCCCACTGGAAGGCCGTCGACGAACGCAAACTGCGCGAACGACAAGCCGCCAACGCTCCCCCAAACCCCTCGCCCTCCGAACCACCATCCCCCGACCCCGAGACCCGATCTCCGCAACCAGCCATACCGTCACACGACACACCAAACTCCGACCGGCCACACTCAAATACCGGGTCTCTCCTCATCGCACCCACGGAGTCCATCCATGACCACGCCCCGCCGACCCAACCTCACGCACCCCGCGGCCCTCCCGGCCCTGCTGACCCGCCATCGCGATAGCGCCTCCTGGATCGTGGGCGATTCGGCAGCCCAACAACTTTGCTTAGACCCTCGACCAGGTATTGACACCACCCCGACGATCAAGTAGTCTCTCGCCCATTCGGGCCGACTTCAGCCCCCCCAATCGTCGCGGCCTTGTCATCGCGCACGGCGTGCGAGGCCAGCCTCCGTTGGGAGCAGAGTCGAGACCCGGCTCGACGGGGACGGTGTGGAACGTTCGCGCGTCAACCGCGCGACGCTTTATCCTCGTGGCGGTCCCGCATCGAACCTGGATGAACAAAGGAGCAGACCCGTGATGACCTCTCTGACACCGTCGGCCGATCGGCTCTCCGCGGGCCTGGTCGGGAACCTGGCCCGCGTCGCCCGCCTCGGCGCGGCCGTCGCGGTCATCGCCACGGGCGCCCCGGCCCTCACGCAGTCGAACGTGATCTGGCCCAACGACGAGTGCCAGTTCGCCACGCCGATCGCCGGCGAGGGCGCCTGGCAGTTCGACACCAGTTCGACGTTCGTCACGACCAGCCTGCCGCCCATCCTCAGCTGCCCCGACTGCTCGTGCAGCACCGCGTTCCAGGGAATCGCCAACGACGTCTGGTTCTCCTGGACCGCCACCTGCAGCGGGCCGGTCGAGATGAAGACCGGGGCGATGCCCGACGACAACCCGATCCCCAGCCGCCCGGGTGATCCGTCCAACTGCAACCTCGACACGGTGCTGGCCGTGTACAGCTCCTGCCCGACGCCGTTCTTTGGAACTCCCCTCTATTGCTGCGACGATTCGTGCAGCCAGGGCGGGGGCACCTGCGACTTCGCCAGCTATCTGCACTTCAATGTCGTGTGCGGGCAGCAGTACATCATCCGGCTGGGCAAGAAGCCCGGGACGCCCGGCGGCGTCGGCAGTCTCAAGATCAACTGCCTCGGCACGCCCTGCCCGCCTCCGCAGCCCGAGACGTGCTCGGACTGCTGCGGCGGTTCTCCCAGCTACACGGACCCGAGTTTCGCCGCGTTCCGGCACGGGCACGTGGCCATCGAGACCGAGGAGATCGGTCAGGTGGTCACCATATTCAATCTCAACGACACGCCGTGCCCGCCCCAGATGACTCCGGGCGTTTGGAACCCGCATCCGGCGCAGCCCTTCCGCTGGCCGTTCGGGACGGTCACCAACGATTGGACGAGCGCCAAGATCGGATCGGTCTTCGGCCTGACCCTCGACAGCAACGGCAACATCTATGTCGCGCACACCAGTTGCTACGCCACCGACGCCCTCGGCACGCTCACGTCCGGCCCGGGCGACACCTCCACGGCCGTCTACCAGCTCGCGACCGGCACGCCGCTCGGAACTCCCTCGGTCTTCGTAAACCTGCCGGGGGGCTCGACGGGTTCTGCCGGCGCGGCCGAGCCCGGGCTCGGGAATCTTCACTACTCGTGCGCTCACAACACCCTGTACGTCAGCCACATGGCCGACGGGCGGATCTATCGCGTGAGCATGACGGGGGCGATCCTGGGCACGTTCGACCACGCGACGGACACCGTCACCGCCGGGGGGGCGCCGGAGCCGGGGGTGGACTACCGACAGTTCGCCGCCAAGGGCGAGCGCGTCTGGGGGCTGCAGACTCACAACGGGCGCCTGTACTACAGCGTCTGGGGCCAGAATCAGGACCCCGGGGCCGCCTATCCGGTGCCGGGCCTGGCCAGCAACCCGATCCCCAACCGCATCTGGTCCGTCGCGCTGACCGCCTCGGGAGACTTCGTAACCGGCACGCGCCGGCAGGAGATCCAACTGCCGTGGGCGCCGTACAACTTTGGGAACCCGCCTTCTTTGACCGGGGCCCCGCCTCGATACTCCAACCCGGTTTCGGACATTTCCTTCACGCCCGACTGCCAGATGCTGCTGGCCGAGCGGAGCATGGACGGTGACGGCTCGACCTCGGCGCACCGCTCACGCTCGATGGCGTTCGTGCTCGCCGGCAACGCGTGGATCCCCAGCGCCTCCAACGGCGCCGGCGCCAACGTGGGCCTGCAGATCGGCGACGGGTCCACCCTCTGGAGTTACTACAACTCCACCGGCGGCTGCGATTCCGACTTTTCCACCTCCCCCAGTTGCCCATCGGTCGGCGGACGATTCTGGGTTGCGACGGACCAGAACCTGACCACCCCGGTGCTCGTCTATGGCATGGTCGGCGTTCTGCCGTCGGGCGCCACCGCCGCGAACAACATCTACATCGACTACAACAACGTCTACGGCGTGCAGGACAAGTTCACGCTCGGCGACGTCGAGATCCCCTGCGCCCGCGGGTGCGCCACCATCGACGACATCCGCCTCCAGTGCGAGATCTCCGACACCCAACCGCCCATGCTCACCGGCAACTACACCTACACCTTCACCTTCACCAACAACACCAACCAGCCGATCCAGTACCTCTTCTTCTCCGCCGGCTCGGGCATCGTCCCCGCCTCGATCGCCCTCAACAACCCGGTCCCGCCCGGCGGCACCTCCGGCCCCATCACGGTGACCATCACCGGCCACCAGCCCGGCGCGCAGTTCTGCATCCACATCACCTACGCGAACCCGGAGCTCGAGAGCTCCGGCCACATCGGGCACTCCATCGCCCAGACCCACTGCGACAGCGAGA
>JBGPGM010000395.1:0-3174 GCA_041483855.1 Phycisphaerae bacterium
CCTCAGAGAGCTTGTCTTGGAGCAGGGCGGCCAGCTCGGCAACGGTTGCATCGCTGGAACCGGCCTGGCGGACAAGCCATTCATCATCGGGTCTGGTGACGCGTGTAATCAAGGTGACGGCGACGAGCACAGGGTCCGTCTCCTGACGAGCCAGGGTGTCAACAGGCGCCATCTCGGGGATCAAGTTGGCGCTTGGGGTCATCGACAGCACGACCAGCCGCCCTAGGCGGTCGAGCGTGCCGCAGCGGGCGCCGAGCGCCTTGGCGATGGCCGCGCGGTCTTCGGACTTGAACGCGCCGGGGGCATCCGCGGTCAACTGAGATTGCCAGCGGATGGCCAGGATCGCCTCGGCCAGGTCCTGGATCGAACCGGTCGCGATCCAGGCCGATAGGGCCGGCGCATCAGCGCGAGTCTTGGGCGAGGGGGAACGGATGACAGCGTCGGTCTCGGTGGCCAGGCAGTTCGGGCCGGTCTCGTATAGGCCCTCCCTGGTGACCCGGAAGCCCTGCAGGACGCGCCAGCGCACCCGCGCCGACGCGCCGGCGGTCTGCTCCAGGAACCAGCCCAGGGCGCCGAGCGTCGGGCACACCGTTGTCTCGAATGACTCCTGGGGCATGAGCCGCAGGCGACGGTCCAGCCGCACCACCTCCGGGCCGGAGACGCCGCCGACAGTCCGGAGGCCGATCTCGACGTGGGGGACCAGCAGCAGACGCGTGTTGATGGTCTTCTCGGGGCCCATGGCCAGCGGGATCGGCCCGACGTTGCGAACCACCAGGTGCATCACCGGATTGTCGAGCACGCCGACCTGGCGCTGCAGGAGCGACGCCTGCAGCGAGATGTATCGGCGCGGGGAGACGACCATCTCCTCCAGCCACGGCGGCACGCCCTTGGCCAGCGACTCCAGCCGCCCTGCCGGCGCGGGCAGCTCCGGTGCCGCACCCGTCAGGACGGTCGCCCGGGTGCGCGCCCAAGCCCCCGTCATTGAGCCGGCGAAGCGCCGGGACAGATCCGCGTATAGAGGCGCGGCTTCGGCGGGGCTGCGCTTCTCGGAGAGCACGGCCAGGCCCAGCTCGGCCATCGGATCGGTCGGCGCCAACGGCGCCAGCAGGGCCTGAGCCCCGTCAAGGTCGTCGCGGCGCAGGCGCAACCAACCCTGGAAGCGAGCCAGCCCCTCGGGTTTGACCGACGGATCCTTCTTGAGTTGTTCGATCGCCTCGGCGGCCCCGTCCAGCTCGCGCCCGGACCACAGCCGCATCCACTGCAACTCGGTGAAGAGCCAGCGCTGCCGGTCGGCGGCCGCGGCCTCTGAGACGCCCTTCGGCCGCTTGCCCGGCTCGCCCAGTTCCCGCGCGGTCTCCTGAAAGGCCCCGAGGAGTTCCTTGTAGGCGAAATCCGTTTGCGCCTCGTCGCCCATGGCGCTCGCCGCGGCCAGGCGCACGCGCTCGATCTCGACGGGCAGGTGGAGTTGCTCGGGCTTGGGCACGTCGGCCAGGGGCTGGCCGGCCTTCTCCATGGCGGCACGACGGTCCTTGAGATCGTTCCGCTGCGCGTCGACCAGGTCGCGCAGGCCCGTGACGACCGCCGCGGCCCCGCTGGCGTTCCACTCCACCGTCTGCACCTCGGCCAGCAGGTTGGCGGGCGTCTCCACGCCCTGGGTGCGCTGCAAGGTCAGCAGGGTCGAGAAGAATCGCTTCGAGGCGGAGTACGCCCCGCCCGCGGCCAGTTCGCGCGCGATGGCCAGGTGCGTGTCCGGGTCCAGCGGGTCGGCACGGAGCAGAGTCAGCAGCAGGTCGAGCCGGCCGGGGGCGTCGTCCACCTGCTCGGTGAAGTAGGTAACGGCCAGGGACGCGGCGTCCTTGTTCGTGGAATCCAAGGCGATCGCTTGGGTCAGGCGCGAGGCGAAGCCCTCCATGTCGCCCCGCTCGCGCAGCAGCAGGGCCGAGTCCAGCGCCAGCCGGCTGCGGATGGCGGCGTCGATGGACTCGCCCTCGGGCCCGAGGAAGCGCGCATAGGACGCCAGGCGCGTGTCGGCGTCCTGCAGCTCGCTGATGCGCGCGGAGATGAGGCGCAGCTGAGCGACCGTGTTGCCCGGGTCCAGGCGGACCAGGCGGTGCGTCAGGGCCATGACGCGGGCGCGGTCGCCGGCGGCGCTGGCGGCGTCAACGAGCAGGTTGAGGATGTCCGTATCGTTGGGCGCCAGGTCGCTGGCGATGCCGAGCACGGCGGCCGCGATCCGGTAGTCGCGCGGTGCCGGGCTGGTCAGCATCTTCAGGTCCAGCAGGCCGATGCGGGCGATGGCCCTGGCGGCCAACTGGGCGCCGGCCGCGTCCGTGACCGGGCTCGCCGCAGGGGACGAGGAGGGAGAAGAGGAGGTGGGGGCGGGCTGGCCGGGCGGCTGGGCCATCGCCGGTTGAGTTGGCGCGAACGGCGCCACGGCCAGCACCGCCGCCGGCACCCACACGATCCGCCGGATAAATGGCTTCAAAGAACCGCTCCTGCGACGAGGACAATGAACACGACGAAAACGGTCCCCCAGATCAGCCCGGCCGTCAGTTCCACGGCCCCGGAGACCCGTTGGCTGACGCCGGGGATCAGGCGGTCGGCCACGATGACCGCGAAGACGAACTCACCCATGCCCACGAACATGAGCCCGCCGAGCACCAGCGGGCGGGTGAGTGTAGGGAAGCGGGCGGTCCACTCGGTCATCGCCCACAGGCCGCCGACGACCATCAGACCCGCCCACGCGGTCCCGCACACCGCCAGCAGCGTTCGGCCGGCCCATCCGGATACGCTCACGCACGTTCCCCAGTTCGCCGGCGCCGTCGCCCTCCGCGACGCGTCCGATGATGGGATGAGGATATCGGCCGAATGGGTTCCGGGGCTTGGGGCTCGGGGCTCGGCCCAGGGGGCCGGCGCTTGGGCCTCCACCCGAAACCCGGGCCCCGCACGCGCCCGCCCGTGGACGCCGGCCTCGCCTCGCAGAGCGGCGGCCACGCCACCCCCTTTTCTAGCCGAGGCTCATCGTCATCAGGAACTCGGCGTTGGTCTTCACTTTGCCCAGGCGGCTCTTCATCAACTCCATCGCCTCGACGACGTTCATGTCGCTGAGCACCTTGCGCAGCCGGTAGACCAGTTCCAGTTCCTTCTTGTCGAGCAGCAGCTCCTCGCGGCGCG
>JBGPGM010000396.1:0-3169 GCA_041483855.1 Phycisphaerae bacterium
CGCTGGCGCGCGCCGTCATCCCGCTGGCGACCATCAAGGGCTGGCGCCGCTCGGGCGTCAAGGAAGACCAGTGGGACTGGTTCATCGACCCCGACAACAAGATCGGGTACGTGCGCCTGCTGCAGTTCACCGAGACGACGACCCGCGACCTGAAGGCCGCGATCAACGAGATGAAGGCCCAGGGCCTCAACGGGCTCATCCTCGACCTGCGCTTCAACCCGGGTGGCCTGCTCGACCAGGCCGTGTCGGTGGCCAACGCCTTCATCGAGAGCGGCACCATCGTCTCGACGACCTCCACGCTCTCGCGCCCGAACCTGGCGCACCCCGACGGCCTGCTGGTCCGCGACACGCCGATCGTCGTCCTGATCAACGAGGGATCGGCCTCCGCCAGCGAGATCGTGTCCGGGGCCATCCGGTACTACGCCGACCACGACAAGCTGCGGGCCATGCTCGTGGGCGGGCGGTCCTACGGCAAGGGCTCGGTGCAGAATGTCTGGGACCTGGCGCCCAACGCCAAGCTCAAACTGACGACCCAGTACTACAAGCTCCCCGGCGGCCAGATCATCCACCGGCGGCCGGGCGCCAGCCAGTGGGGCGTTGACCCGCACCTGAAGGTGGACATGCTGCCCGACCAGATCGCCGACGCGATTAAACTGCGCCAGGACGCCGACGTGCTCACCATCGACGAGAGCGGCCAGGTCGTCAAGGATGCCCCGCCCCCTCCCGATCCGCAGAAACTGCTCACCGACGGGATCGATGTCCAGTTGCAGACGGCCCTGCTGCTGCTCCAGACGCAATCCGTCGCCCACACGGCGCAGCACGTGCGGCTGGACTGACCACGGTTCCCGTCCCGTGCCCCGCCCGGCGATTGGAGCCGGTCGGGCGCCGGTGATCCCACCAAGCCCCCGGCGCCGCCGGGGGCCTTCTTTCTTGGCCATCGGCCGTGCCCGCGCCGGTTGGGGCCGCGCTCACACCGCCGCTGGCGACCCATCCAACCTACAGTTGCCTCGATTCGTCCTCCCGTTCTGTTCGGTCGATGTTCCCATCCCTGGGGCCTTTCGGACCGCACAACGGGACGCCGAAAGCCGATCCCTTCATCGGCCCGAGCCGAATACGTCGGGTGCCCGACCGCCCCTTACCGCCCTCTCCGCTCGGCCCTCCAGGAACGCCCCGATGTCGCGAGTTTCCGACCCGCTGCCCGCCACCCCGTCTCCGGCCGCCAATCCCGCCGCCACCGGCAAGCGGCCGCAGGCCCCCGGGTTGTCGGCGGCGCTGCCCGACGCCACCGTCATCAAGTGGCTGCGTGACATGGTGCTGATCCGGGAGTTCGAGAACCGCTGCGCCCAGGCCTACCAGCAGGCCAAGATCGGCGGGTTCTGCCACATCTACGTCGGTCAGGAAGCGTGCGCGGTCGGCACCTTGAACGCCGTCCACCACGACGACCCCGTCATCACGGCCTACCGCGACCACGGCCACGCGCTGGCCCGCGGCATGTCGCCCCGCGCGTGCATGGCCGAGATGTTCGGCAAGGCCACCGGCTGCGCCAAGGGCAAGGGCGGGTCGATGCACATGTTCGACCGGCCCAACAACCTCTACGGCGGGCACGGGATCGTCGGGGCCCAGACGCCGCTGGGCGCGGGGCTGGCGTTTGCGACCAGGTACGAGCGTGAGGTGCTCAAGGCCACGGACAAGAAACGGGTGTGCCTGTGCTACCTGGGTGATGGGGCGCTGAACCAGGGGGCCTTCCACGAGGCCATGAACCTGGCCGGCCTCTTCTCCCTGCCGGTCATCTACATCGTCGAGAACAACCGCTACTCGATGGGCACGAGCATCGAACGCGGCACGACGATGGCGCACAACGTGCTCGCCAAGGCCGCGGCGTACGGGATCGAGGCCCTCAAGATCAACGAGGCCGACGGGTTGGATGTTCTGGCGCTGTACGACCGGTTCACGCCGTTCGCCGACGAGTGCCGGCAGAAGCAGCGCCCCGGTTTCGTGGACCTGCACACGTACCGCTACCAAGGCCACTCGATGTCGGACCCGCAGAAGTACCGCACCAAGGATGAGGTGGACAAGGTCAAGGAGCGTGACTCCATTGACCTGCTGGCCCGCCACTTGATGGCCCCACCGTCCGAGCCCCGCGCGTCGGCGGCGGGTCCCGGCGGCCGCGGTTGCCTGACCGAGGCCCAGTTCATCGCGATGCAGAAGGAGGTCAAGGAGATCGTCCGCGACGCCGTCCAGTTCGCCGAGGGGTCGCCCGTGCCGGACCCGGCGGAGCTGTTCTCGGATGTGTACGCGAACATCCTGCCGAACCTGAGTCCGAGCGCGAAGTACGTCAACGGGGCGAAGAACCCGCTGCTCTAGTTCGTGAAAGTACCGTGGTCGATGCGCAAACGGACAGACCAGCATCGCGGCAATCTGTGGCTGGGGACTGGGTTTGTCGCTGTCCTTGTGGCGAGCTGGTTGTCGTTGATCGTCCGTGGGGACGGATTGGGCTGGACCAGAGCACTTGGCCTTGTCACGATAGCCGCCGGCATCCTTGGCATGGCGGCCCTGTTCCGCGGAGTATGCCTCACTACCTGCTGAAGGTGTAGTACGGCGCACCATGCCCGACCCGACGATCCCCATCCCGCTCGATCGCGTCGCTGACTTCTGCCGCCGGTGGAAGATTGTCGAACTCTCTCTGTTCGGTTCGGTCCTGCGTAACGACTTCGGACCCGGCAGTGATGTGGACGTGCTTGTCTCGTTTGCATCCGATGCGACCGTGACGTTGTGGTCTCTGACCGAGATGGCGGAGGAACTCGAGCGGATGTTCGGGCGGAAGATCGACTTGGTGGAGAAGCGCGGCATCGTGAATCCGTTTGTCCGTCACCGCGTGCTGACCACGCGCAGGAAGATCTATGCCGCGTGATCCCGACCACGACGACAGCGCGGCACTCTGGGACATCCTCGCCGCCGCAAGACTCGTGTCTTCGTACCGCGGCCAGAGCACCAAGGCCGAGTTCCTGGCCGACCCGGTCCGGCTCGACGCGGTGATGTTCCGAATCGCCGTGATCGGCGAGGCGGCCAACCGGCTTTCGGAGGGAGGGCGACGTGCATTCCCCGCCATCCCTTGGAAGCAGATCGTCAACCAGCGGCACCGCTTGATCCACGGCTACGACAAGATCAG